>JAOUGG010000635.1 GCA_029857855.1 Acidimicrobiia bacterium
GACGACGGCGCCGTCCGTTCGGCCGACTTCGATCTGGCCGGCATGGTCCGGGTGCGGGTCATCGGCGGCGACGCCCAGGTCGCACTCGTCGGTCGACAACTCGGATTGCCCCGGACCGAACCGGTCGGGGAGCCCGATCTCACGGTTCGCTTCACCGACGACGTGGTCCAGGGGGAGGCGGTTCGGTATCTGGGTCTGGACGAGGCCGCGTTCACCGACAGCCGGTTCCTGCACCTGCGGGCCAAGGCCAAGGCCCGGGCGATGGTGCATCTGCCGTTCGACGAGATCGGGAAGGGCATGGTCATCTCCTGCGAACCGAATCTGCCCGCCGTGCCGCTCCTCATTCCGCTGCTTGCCGTCACCGCCCTCCACCGCGGTCTGGTGCCGCTTCACGCCGGGGCGATCCAGTGGCGCGGCGCCGGGATCGTGTTCACCGGCTGGTCGAAGAGCGGAAAGACCGAGACGCTGATCGCCACCACCGCGGCCGGCGCCGACTATGTCGGTGACGAATGGTGCTACCTGGATCCCGCCCGGTCGACGGTCGTCGGCATTCCCGAGCCGGTGACCCTGTGGAGTTGGCATTTGCGGCGGTTCCCCTCGCTGCGCGACCAGGTTCCGAACCTGACCCGGCAACGCATGCGCCTACTCGAGACACCCGACCGGCTGGAGCGATCACTGCCGGCAACCCTCCAGCAGAGCGGTGCCGGTCGCCTGCTGCGTCGTGTCGCCTACCAGACCAGATCACGGGCCAACGCCTGGATTCCCCCCGAGGAACTGTTCGGCGTGACCGACGCCCGGGCCGTGCCGTTCGAGCACGTGGTCTGGACGGTCAGCACCGAGAGCTCCGAGGTCCGGTTGACATCGCTGCCTGCGACGGAAATCGCCGAACGTATGATTCACTCCGTGTACTACGAGCTCTCCCCACTGCTTCAGGCCTACCGCATGTTCCGGTTCGCGTTCCCCGACCGTCGATCCGACCTGCTCGACAACCTGGAGGATCACCTCACGGGTGCACTACACGACGCCCTCGACGGCGTGCGAGGCTGGAGGCTCGAACATCCCTACGAACTCGACCTCGGGCGCCTGTCCGACGAACTGTCACCGCTGGCCGGCGGTTCGGAGTCGAGCGGCGAGGCGACGGCATGACCGAGACCCGGACGACGTTGCGGCGGGGATTTTCGGTGGCGTTCGTCGGACCCGACGGCGCCGGGAAGACGACCGTCGCCCGTCGCCTCGAAACCGAACTTCCACTGCCGGTCACCTACCTGTACATGGGTGTCAGCGCTGAGTCGAGCAATCGTCTGCTCCCGACCACGCGGCTGATCCGATCGATCCGGCGGCGCAAGGGCGTCGTGGAGCGGGGACCCAAGGCCCGGACCGCTGAGTCGGTCGACCGGCCGTCGCTCCGCCGCCGTCTACGGGCCGCGGCACGGCTGCTCAACCGCGTCGCCGAGGAGAGTTATCGCCAGGCGATCGCCTCCCGCGAGATGCGCCAGGGCAGGATCGTGTTGTTCGATCGTCACTTCTTCGCCGACTACCACATGCACGACATCGACACCGATGGTCGACTCCCGCTGAGTCGGCGGCTCCACGGCCTGTTCATCTCCCGGGTGCTGGCGCGGCCGGATCTGTTGGTTTTTCTGGACGTGCCTGCCGAGGTTCTCTTCGCCCGCAAGGGCGAGGGGACCATCGAGTTGCTCGACGAGATGCGTGAGGGCTATCGGCGGCTGTCGTCGGCCGGACCCTCCTTCGTGACGCTCGACGGCGACCGGCCGCTCGACGACGTCGTCGCCGACGCCGTGGCCGTGGTGCTGGCCCACGCCGAGGCGTCCAACAGCCGTTGATCATGCTCGCCCGGCGGCAGCGACCCGTACGGTCCGACGGTGCTGAGCAATATTGCTTGCGGATCCGCCCGGCACGTCGACCTTGTTACCTCCTATCGTGGATAGGTAGCAAGGAGGGGTCTGTTGAGAGCCGGAGATCCGCTGTATCGCCCTAAGCTCTTCACATACCGATTCGTATGATTCGA
Source organism: Acidimicrobiia bacterium (assembly GCA_029857855.1). GTDB lineage: Bacteria > Actinomycetota > Acidimicrobiia > Acidimicrobiales > SZUA-35 > JAHELU01. The sequence goes on from JAOUGG010000635.1 coordinate 2,030, forward strand.
CGATTGGTGAATCGATGACTGTCATGGCTGGGAAAGATGGTCGGGCGCACGCGTTCCTGAGGACGCGTTTCGGCGTGCTCGGAGCGATGGCGGTCGTTGCGACGTTGACGGCGGTGACGCCCGTCGACGCGCAGGCGGAACGTGTACCGGTGGTGGCCGTTGAGGAGGTGCGAACCCTCGAACTCGACGACATCGGAATCGTCGACCCGGCGGGCGTTGCCGTTTCGCCCGACGGCCAGTCGATCTACGTGGTCGATGCCGCGGACCGACAGGTCGCCGTCGAGGTCGACTTCGCCGAGCAGAAGGTCGGTGAGGTCGCACTCGCCTCCGAGCTGACCGCAACCGACACGCTGAATCTCGCCCCCGATGGCGACACCCCGGTTGTCGAAGTCGCTCCTCAAGGCGGTCCTCCGGAGGGCACACCGAACCCCCGATCTCTTGATGCCGACTCCTTCCAGGGCGATGCGATCGATCCTGCGACCGGCGAGCAGTACGTTGCCGATGCCGACAACAACCAGGTCCTCGTGCTCGACAGCTCCGGTGAGCTGAACCGGATCCTCGACCTGTCATCGGCCGATGTCGGCCACCTGCAGGATCTCGCGGTCGCCCCGAGCGGCGACCAGACCGACGATCCTGACGTCCTCAGCCTCTACGTGGTCGACGACGGTTCCGATCCGGCAACGGTCAAGGAGATCTCCACAACCAGCATCGTCGCCGCGGCCGCTCTGGCCCAGACCGACATCGCCACGCTCGTCCAGACCATCAACACCGGAACCGGGATCAACCCGAACAGCCCCGACTCGTCCGGCATCTCCTGGCTGACCGGCTCGAACCAGCTGGTGCTGTCGGATTCGGAGGTCAACGAGTACTCGTACTTCGAGGACGTCAACGTCTGGCACATGACCACCTCGGGCACTGTGAACAGCACCGGTGTCACGACCGACTGGTCCAACGAGCCGACCGGCCTCACTATCGACAACGCCGGTAATCGGAGCTTCACCAC
>JAOUGG010000636.1 GCA_029857855.1 Acidimicrobiia bacterium
GTCGCCGATCCAGTCGACGCCCCAAGCCAGATCGAGGAGTTGTTGGCGGCTGAGCACCGACCCACGGTGCTGGGCCAGGGCGGCGAGCAATGACCACTCCTGGGTGGCCAGGGCAACGGGCTCATCGTCGGCCGTGACCTCGTGGCGGTCCAGGTCGATCAGGATCGTCTCGAAGCGGATGTCGGAGCGGGTCGGGTCGTCCTTGCCGCGGCGCATGATGGCTTTGACCCGGGCCACGATCTCGCGGGGCGAGAACGGTTTCGTGACATAATCGTCGGCTCCGATTTCGAGCCCGAGAATGCGGTCGATCTCGTCATCGCGAGCGGTGAGGAACAGGATCGGCGTGTTCGAGTTTCGGCGGACCTCGCGACAGACGTCGAATCCGTCGAGCTCGCCGGGGAGGCCGACGTCGAGCACGATGAAGTCCGGGCGGCGAGCCCGAATCACCTCGAGACCGTCGGCACCGTTGTCGGCCACATGGACGGTCCAGCCCTCCTGCCGGAAGTAGAGGGCCAGTAGGTCGCCGATGTCGGTCTCGTCCTCGACGACGACGATCGCCGTCACCGATCCGACCTCGAATCGTGGTCGCGAGCTGTGCCCATGGGTGACCAGCGTAGGACGGCAATGTTAGGAGGGTGTGAATGATCCCCTCCGCGCTCGGGCTAAACGGAATCAGATGGACGGCGAAATCGGGTATACAAGGCCCATGGCCGCCACCTACCTCGACAAGATTCTCGTCGCCCACCGGGAGGCGGCGGCTGCGGACGGTCGATCGCTGGATGCGCTGATCGACGAGGCGATGGCCGGGGAGCACGAGCCTCGGGGTTTTCGGGTCGCTCTGGCCGCCGCCGACGGAATGGCGGTCATCAGCGAGGTGAAGCGTCGTTCCCCGTCGAAGGGCAACCTCGCACCTGATCTGGATCCGGCCGAGTTGGCGCGAGCCTACGCATCCGGCGGGGCGGGCGCTCTGTCGGTGCTCACCGACTCGGAGTTCTTTGCCGGATCGGTCGACGACCTGCAGCAGGCACGGGCCGCCGTCGCTCTGCCGGTGATCCGCAAGGACTTCACCGTGAGCGCACACGACGTGGTCGACGCCCGGCTGATGGGCGCCGACGCGGTGCTGCTGATCGCAGCCGCCCTGGACGACCGTGAGCTACGGGACTTCCACGACCTCGCGGCGGAGTTGGGACTGGACGCCCTCGTCGAGACCCACGACGAGTCCGAGGTGGAGCGGGCGCTCACCGTCGGAGCGTCGCTCGTCGGCGTCAACCAGCGGGACCTCGTGACCTTCGAGGTCGACCAGCGGCGGGCGATCTCCGTGGCCGCGGCGATCCCCGACGATGTCGTGGCGGTCGCCGAATCCGGCATCGGCGCCCCGGCCGATCTTCCGCCCCTGTTCGCAGCCGGCTACAAAGCCGTGTTGATCGGCGAGACCCTCGTCCGCAGTGGTGACCCGGCCGCCGCGGTGGCGGCGATGCGAGCGGCCACGATCGGCTGAGCGTCGCCGGCCTGGACGCGCCGGCGAATTCCGTCTCGACCGCGGTGCCGAGCCGCTACCGTGCAAGACAGTGTTCGTGAAGATCTGTGGCGTGACCACTGTCGACGATGCCCTGCTGGCGGCAGGCCTCGGAGCCGACGCGATCGGACTCAACTTCGCGGCTTCGCCTCGTCGAATCGAGATCGAAACCGCCGGCGAGATCGTGCGCCGGCTTCCACCGGACGTGATGGCGGTCGGCGTGTTTCGAAATCAGGAGCGCACCGAGGTGGTGGAGACCGCCGAGGCAGCCGGCATCCGTGTCGTACAACTCCACGGCGACGAGTCGCCGGAGGACTGCCGGTGGGTGGCCGATCGTGTGCAGGGTGTCATCAGAGCGTTCGGGATTGCCGATCCGGGCCTGACCAGCGGCGCCGACTACGGACCTCACCGGCTTCTGATCGACTCACCCCGGCCCGGGAGCGGTCAGGTCTTCGATTGGTCGAACCTGGAACTGGTTCTCGGGGGCCGGCCTTTCATCCTCGCCGGCGGGCTCACACCCGACAACGTGGCCGACGCCATCGATGTGGCCAGGCCCTGGGGCGTGGATGTGGCCAGCGGCGTGGAGACCACGCCTGGCCACAAGGACCCGACCAGGCTCCGCCGTTTCATCGCCAATGCCCGGCGGGCGGCGGCCACATTTGCTTCGACATCGGCTCCCGGCGGCCGGCTGTTTGGTATCGACGAATCGGGCGATGACCAACACCACGAGGAGACAGCATGGTAGAAGGGGCGGATTCGGTGGCTTCGGCCTCGCTCGCCGCCGGCAACGGCGGCAACGGTGATTCGATCATGGCCGACCCGGGCTCCACCGGACGGTTCGGTCGCTTCGGCGGGCTGTTCGTCCCCGAAACGCTGGTTCCGGCCTGCCAGGAGCTGGAGGCGGCGTTTCGGGAGGCGTGGTCCGATCCAGCGTTCCACGCCGAGTTCGACGAGTTGCTCACCGGGTATGCCGGTCGGCCGTCACCGCTGACCGAGTGCCAAAACCTCTCGGCCGAACTCGGGATGCGGATCCTGCTGAAGCGGGAGGATCTCAATCACACGGGATCCCACAAGATCAACAACGTCCTGGGCCAGGCGCTGCTGGCCAAACGGATGGGCAAGACCCGGATCGTGGCCGAGACCGGCGCCGGGCAGCATGGTGTGGCCACGGCCACCGCGGCCGCGTTGCTCGGTCAGGACTGTGTGGTCTACATGGGCGAGGTCGATGTCCGTCGGCAGGCGCTCAACGTCTATCGCATGGAACTGCTGGGGGCCGAGGTCAGGCCAGCACTGTCGGGCAGCCGGACCCTGAAGGACGCGGTCAACGAGGCGCTGCGCGACTGGGTGGCGTCGGTCGACAGCACCTACTACCTGCTCGGCTCGGTGATGGGCCCCCACCCATATCCGTACATGGTGCGGGAGTTTCACCGGGTGCTGGGTCGGGAGGCGCACGCCCAGTGCGTCGAACTGCTCGACGGCGGGTTGCCCGACGTGGTCGTTGCCGCAGTGGG
>JAOUGG010000637.1 GCA_029857855.1 Acidimicrobiia bacterium
TGCATGCCCCAGAAGTATTTCGACGAGATCACGTAGCTGTGGCGGGGCCAGCCCTGACGTTTGATGACCTCGCCCATGATCTCCTCGGACTTGCCGGCGGCGTAGGCCTCGGCGTTGTCGAAGAAGTTGACACCGGCGTCGTAGGCCTCGACCATGCAGGCCTCGGCTTTCTCGATGTCCATCTGACCGCCGAACGACACCCACGAGCCGAACGACAGAACGCTCACCTTCAATCCGGATCGTCCGAGGTGGCGGTAGGTCATGTCGGTCATTGATGCTCCTTACGTTCGGGGTGCGCGGCCCCACGGTACCCGCCGATGACATCGCCGAGCCGCTCGCCACGGCACACGTTTGATATCTGGCAGCGTTTTGCGACCCGGGTGCGCGCATTGGCTGCCAATTCCGGTGAGGTCGGGTTCGGGAGGGGATCGGCGAGGTCAGCCGACCTTGACCGGCACGAGCGGGTGGATGGCGATGTCCCCGCTGAGAGCCCCGCCGACAGCGGCGATGGCGGCGGCGACGTGAGGGGTGCTCATGTGGGCGTCCATGGCGTCCTGGCCGGTCCACCGTTCGACGGTCACGAACATCCCCGGGGCGGAGGCCGACTCGTAGACGTCATAGGAGATGCAACCCTCCTCCTGCCGACTGGCGTCGACGAGGGTTTCGAGGGCGGATCGAACGGTTTCGGTACCCTCGGCGGTGGCCGGGATGGTGGCAACGACTGGCAACTCGCTCATGTTTGGGGCTCTCCGGGTCGGGTTCGTCGTGTGTTCGGCTGCTGGCTGACACGATACCTGCGGGCCGGACGGACCAAGAAATGATGTAGGAGGTCAGCCGTGGACGGCGTGGCCCAGAGCGGCGGCCGAGGCTTCGGCCAGGCCCTCGCCCACGGTGGGGTGGGCGTGGATGGTGTCGGCGATGTCTTCGAGCCGAGCGCCCATCTCGATGGCCAGCCCGAACGCCGCGGCCAGTTCGGCCACGCCCTGACCGACGGCCTGGATGCCGACGACGAGGTGGTTGTCGGACCGGGCCAGGATGCGGACGAAGCCGGCGTCGGCCGGCGAAGCGTTCTGGTCGGGGCGCAGCGTCATCGACCGGCCGTTGGCGGCCAGGGAGAACCGGCCCTCAACCACCTCGACACCGGCGGCACCCAGTTCGGCGGCCGCGTCGTCGGGGCCGAGGCCGACCGAGACGATCTCGGGGTCGGTGAACACGATGGCCGGGATGGCCCGGGCGTCGAACACGGTCGGTTCGCCGGCGATGGCCTCGGCCACCACCTCACCCTGCTTCATCGCCCGGTGGGCCAGCATCGGCTCCCCCGTGAGGTCGCCAATGGCCCACACGTTCTTCATCGACGTGTGACACCGCTCGTCGATCGCCACGAACCGACCGTTCATCGTGAGACCCACGTTCTCGAGCCCCCACCCGTCGGTCACGGGACGGCGGCCCACGGTGACCAGCACCCGGTCGGCCGCCAGCGTCCGTCGCTCGTTGCCGTAGTCGGCGCCACCAACCTCGATCAGCAGACCGGTGGGATCGAGCCCGATGGCCCGGGCGCCGGTCAGAACCTCGATGCCGAGGCTCTTGAGCTTGCGGCCGAGCGGCATGGTGAGACGACGATCGTACAGCGGCAGGATCCGATCCTCGGCCTCGACCACCGTGACCGTTGACCCGAGTTTGGCGAACGCCTCCCCCAGTTCGAGGCCGATGTAGCCGCCGCCGACCACCACCAGCCGTTCCGGCACCTCGTCGAGCGCCAAGGCCTCCGTCGAGGAGATCACCGCGCCGAAGGCGGTTTCGCCAAACGGCAGGTGGCGCAGCTCGATCGGCGCCGACCCGGTGGCGATCACCACATGCTCCGCGGCGATCGTGAGTTCCTCGCCGTCGTTGGTGGTGACGCGGGCGGTCTTGCCGTCGAGCAGCTCGGCCCTGCCGGCGATGATGCGGGCACCGGCCCGCGTCAACAACCCGGCCACGCCGTCGTTCAGACGGCCGACGATGTCGTTCTTCCAGGCCATGGTGGCGGCCAGATCGACCGACACCCCGGCCACCGAGATCCCCATCTCGGGCTTCTCGGTTTTCGCCCGCGCTGCGGCGAACTCGTCGGCGGCGTGGATGACGGCCTTCGACGGGATGCAGCCGACGTTGAGACAGGCGCCGCCCATCGGCTGGGCGTCGACCACGGTGACGTCCAGGCCGAGTTGCCCGGCCCGGATGCCGGCCACGTAGCCGCCCGGGCCGCCACCGATGATGAGCACCTGGGTGGTCGTGGGCCCCGCCCCTGCCTCGGTCATGCCGATCCTCCGGGGATCGGGTCGACGAACAGCAGGGCGGGTTGTTCGAGCTGGGATCGTACGGCCTGCACGAAGTTGGCGGCGTCCCACCCGTCGATGACACGGTGGTCGAACGACGACGAAAGGTTCATCATCTTGCGGGGCTCGAACTCCCCGGCCGTCTCGTTCCACACCGGGCGAACGGCCATCTTGTTGACCCCGATGACGGCCACCTCGGGTTTGTTGATGACCGGCGTCGACACGATGCCGCCGAGGGCGCCGAGGCTGGAGATCGTGATGGTCGAACCGCTGAGATCCTCGGCCGAGGCCCGACCGGTGCGGGTCGCCTCGCCCAGGTCGGCGATGGCGGTGGCGGCCGACCACACGGTGTGCGCCTCCGCGTGGCGGAGCACCGGCACGATCAGGCCGTTGTCGGTCTGGGTGGCGATGCCGACGTGCACCCCTTCGTAGGTCGTCAACACGTCGGGTCCACCGCCGTCGGCGGAGGTGGACCCGGAGTCGTCGAGGTGGGCGTTGAACTGCGGGAAGTCGACCAGCACGTTGGTCAACGCTCGGACGAGGAACGGCAGGAGCGTGAGCCTGGTTTGCGAGGCCCCGTGATGAACGTCCCGGCCGTCGACCCGACGGTTGAGCGTGGCCCGCAGCTCCTCCAACGCCGTCATGTCGACCTCTTCGACATAGGTGATGTGCGGAATCGTGGACGTCGAGGCCACCATCTGCTTGGCGA
>JAOUGG010000638.1 GCA_029857855.1 Acidimicrobiia bacterium
GTTGCCCCGCCGGCAGGCTGCGTCGACGTGGTTCCAGCGGTCCCAGAAGTCGCGGTGGTCGACTCACCTCCGGCCGGTGTCGATGGTGATGATGTCTCGGTCGAGGTTGGCCCAGTCGTCGAGCTCGCCCCAATCGGGTCTGCCGTGCCTGAGGTGGTCGTGTCGTCGTCGCCACACGCGATCAAAGGCGCGGCCGTCAGGCCAAGGCTCAGCAGCGTTACGGCAATATTCCGGAGACTCATGATCGAACCTCTCTCTCCTCACTGGTCCGAGTTCGTTTGGGCTTGGTGGCCAGAACGCCGATGACGGCCACCAGAGATCCCAGCAATGCGACTGCGATCCCGACGAGATCACCGACCATGGTGGGTGCCCACGATTCCTCCGACCCGTACCGCATGGCGAGCAGATGGCCGACGACCGGGGCTGCCGGCGAACACAAGCCCACCAGACCGACAATCCGGTGGCCTCGGGTCCAGCAGATCGCGCCGCCAACGAACCCGGCCGCGACGACTGCGGTCAGCACTATCACCCACATGACGGCGGCCGACTCGAAACCCCCAAGCGCTCCCCACAGGACCCCGACAAGCAGCACCGTCAGCGCCACCCATGCCGCCAAAGCCGACAGTCGGGGCCACCGTTGCCCAGCCATCCCTCACGTCGCCTTTGCCGACCCGCCGCCTGAAGCGCGCGAGGCCATATCTCGGTTCGAGCGACCAACCCGGGCGACCATGTTGTGCCCACGGGGGCCCGGATCTCGACTTCGAGGACGAATGCAAGCGCAGGATCGGCCGGCGGCGTCGTCCCAGTTCCGGAACGCCCGGGACGACAGTGTGTGCACCGAGCTGTCGGTCACGGTCGAAGCCTTCTCTATCGGAGCGGTCGGATGCGCCCGTCGGATGCTCGCATTCTCCGCTCATGGCCTCGGCGCCCTGTAGAGCCGTACGTCCCCTTTCGATGCCGCATGGCGGCGAAACAGCCGCACGGGTTGACGCTTCGGGCACCGAGGACTCGGTCGCTCAGCAGGGGTTTCGGTCCCAACCGGCACCGATGTGGACAATGCCCAGCGCTCGCGGCGCCACTATTGGATCCCGACGCCACAAGCCGATGGGCCCCTCGACCACCAGATCGACTACGTGCTGTTCGACCGGCACACCGCCTGGATTTCCCGGTGGCGGGCGCCGAACTACGATCGGTCCATGTCACGTGATGTTCTCGTCGCCGAGTTGACCGCCCCGGGGAGTCTGCAGCTCACGCACTATCCCTACCCTGATCGTCTCGAGCCCGGCGCCGTGCTGGTCGAGATGTTGGCGTCCGGGATCTGCGGCACCGACAAACACACGTTCCGGGGTGAGACCGAGCAGTACGCCGGCACCGAGCACGCGTCGTCCACGCCGTTCCCCATCATCCAGGGTCACGAGAACGTCGGTCGCGTCGTGGCCATCGGTGAGGGTGGGGCGACGGCATTCGACGGCACCGAGCTCATCCCCGGAGATCGGGTGGTGCCGGCCCCGAACCGAGCCTGCGGCCAGTGCCGGTATTGCCGCCAGGACTTTCCCTACTACTTCTGCCGCAACCTCGAAAACTACGGCAACTCGCTCACGTCGGCCGAGCCGCCCCACCTCTTCGGCGGCTTTGCCGAGTACCTCTACCTCCGACCCGGAACACCGGTGTTCAAGGTGCCGGAGGCACTGCCGACCGGGGTGGCGGTGCTCACCGAGCTGTTCGCCGTGACCCACAGCCTCGACCTCGTTCGCGCCGCCCCCCGGCCCGGCGGATTCGCTCCCGGCGACACCGTGGTCATCATGGGCGCCGGTCCGGTCGGGCTGGTCCACGCCGCCAAGGCGGCACTCATGGGCGCCGAGCGCGTCATCGCCGTCGACCCCTACCGACGACGAGGTGACCTGACCGCCGAGTTGGGTGCAACCGATGTCATCGAGGCAACGGCCGCCGATCCGACGCTGACCGGACAGGTGCGGGAACTGACCGAGGGTCGGTTGGCCGACGTCGTCGTCGACGCCACAGGACATCCGGACAGCTTCGTCCCGTCACTCGATCTGCTCCGTGACGGTGGAACGCTGGTGGAGGTCGGCGCGTTCGTCGACCTCGGCCCGGTGCCGGTGAACCCGGCGGCCCTACTCGGTCGCAACCTCACGATCATCGGCGTCGCCGGAGAAGATGCCCGGGCCTATGACCGTACCCTTGCCATGCTGAACGAGCACCACGAACGTGTTCCGTTCCATCGAGCGGTCACGCATCAATTTCCGCTGACCGAGGCGGAGACGGCGATGCAAACCGCGCTCGGCGCCGATGACGCCATGAAGGTCGTCATCACCCCGAACCCTGGTTGACCCGGTCGCCCGCCGAACCGAATCGATCAGCCGTCCTCGGGGTTGGAGCGCTGACGGTAGTAGTCGATGTAGCGACGCAGGACGTTCGATTCCTGAATCCCGCATTCGACGCTGTTGAAGCCGATCTCGGCGCAGACCACATCCCGCTCGGTCGCCTCCTCGGTCAGGAAGTCCGGCCAGTATCGGAACAGGTCGGCCGGTTCGGTCGAGGCGAGATCGAGCCTCACACTCGTGATGGTTCCGCTTTGGTCGACGATGAGCACCGCCCCGAACCCTGACGTTTCCCGACCCCCGATCAGGGTCGTCCTGAAGACGCAGAAGACCATGCTGTTGCCCGCCGGGCGGCAACCCCGTTCGACGACTTCGTCGTCGTCGACATCGAGCGCGGCCCGGAAGGCGTCGTAGCCGTCGAAGTATCGATCGGCGAAGGTTCCGGGCCGATTGGAATGCCATCCCCACATCATCAATGTCTCGTTGGCCTGGTCGAATCCTTCGTCATGGAGGGCCACAAACCGGTCCCGGTCACCGTCCACGATCGATGCCAACCAGGCTTCACCGACCTCCATTGGTTCAGTCGGGAGCGGCTCGGTGGTCGATGTCGTCGTACCGGCGGTTGTGGCGGTCAGCGGCGACAAGTCATCACCGGGAGATCCGGTGCTTGAGGCGTTGTCT
>JAOUGG010000639.1 GCA_029857855.1 Acidimicrobiia bacterium
CGCCATCACCCGCAATGGCGGGAACTGGGAACGGAGCGAGATGATCGAGCTGGCGGGCAAGTTCGCCGGCGTCGTGCTCGTGACGGTGGCCCCTTCGAACGCCGACGCGCTCAAGGCCGATCTGGAGCAGATCGAGGCATCCGGACTCCTCAACATCATCATCGAGGACGCGCCCGCCGCGCCGGCCGCCGCTCCGTCGGTCGGCCGGAACTACACCGTGCACATCACCGGTCAGGACCATCCCGGCATCGTTCACGACCTCTCCCACGCCCTCGCCACCAGCCGGTGCAGCATCGACGAGCTGAGTTCCGAGGTCGTTCCCGCTCCGATGGGCGGCGAGATGTTCGTGGCCCACGCCGTCGTCGGCGCGCCGGAGAACATGTCGCTGCGTGATCTCCAGGAAGTGCTCGAGAACGTGGCCTCGGACCTTCTGGTCGACGTCGAGGCCTGAATCGACCGAATGGGGTTCCGGTACGACTCGGCGGGTTCACCGCCGGGATCCGTTCGGTTCCAGGGAGCACTCGGCATCAATTCCGGTGATGATCAGGCCGCCGACCCCGGCGACCGCCCGGAAGAACGGCGAATAGGGATCACCGGCGATCACGACGCAAGCCCCTGCCGTGTCGTGCACCAGCAGCTCGAGGTCTCGACCGAGGCGAGCCGATGCGTCGACCACATACATGCCGACCTCGACCGGGCCATAGGAGCCGGCCGTCCGGGGGACGCCGGCCGTCGGACTCGACTCGGAGGCCATGACCCAAACGGTGAGATCCGGGTGCGGTTCGACATCGACCACGGTTGGACCCAATGGAGAAGCCGGCCCGGAACCAGGCCATTCGACGACGTCGTCAGGCCCGACCGACAGTCGGCGCCCGAGCCAGCTCAGCGTCATCGGACCGGAGCCGTCGTTCCGCAACCGAAGATCCTGTGACTCGGCAACGACGACACAGTCGGGTGGCGCTGCCGTCGCTCCGGTGGGAGCGGCTTGGTCCGAGAGTTCGGATCGATGCAACGCGATCTCGGTCGCTTCACCGTGGTAGGTCCGGCATCCGGGCGGGGGTGACGGCAGGCTCGCGTCGGCCAGTCGCCTGCCGGTCTCCGCGTCGAGGTAGTACGATCCGGCCGGCGAGGCACTGACGCGCACCACCCGGGTCCCGTCCTCGGTGCCGGCCGACCGGTACGTCACGGCCGGGTCGAGCGGCTGCGACCACCGAATCATGCCATCGGAGGGGTCGATACGGGACAGCAGACCGGGAAGGACCGTCGCCAGCACGATCGGTTCGTCCTCGTTCGGGAGGACATGGACGAGCGGCGCGCCGGTCGCCACACCGACCCACCCATCGACGGCAACGGCGAAGTCCAGAGCACCGCGCTCGACGTCGTAGACGCGGATCGAGCTGCGGCCGCCCGGCGCCGGGCGGCTCGGTTCGGCGACCCAGACCGCGTCCTCTGAAGTGTCGGCGACGTCGGCGACGAAGATCTGGTCGTCGGAGACGGCGAGCGGCCCGCCCCTCCAGTCGAACCCGCTGCGGCCCTCGGTTCGCCAGAGGACCTCGCCCGAGACCGGATCGACGCGGAGGACGACGGGTGGGCGATGGTCGCCCTCGCCGGTGAATGACGACCAGACGAACCACCCGACCCCCGGAACGCCCTGCACACCATCGACGGTGCCGTCGAGCGCAAGCCGCCATCGAACGTCGCCGGTGGCCGGATCGAGGTTGGCGATCCCCCGCCCGGGCTCCGCCACCCAGACTCCGGCTGCGTCCGTCGCCACATCATTGACCGACCGGCGACGGGCGTCCGGTTGGCGAGGTGCGGTAGACCGTTCCGGCTGCCAGACGGTTGACGATCCCGACGGTGCCGACGTCGTCGTCGGCACGGGTGGTGCCGCCGAGCCGGTCGTCGGATCGGCCAACCAGCGCAGCCCGAACCCGACGGTGACGAGCAGCGCCGCAGCGGCGGCTGCAGCAAGTCGACGGTGTCGGAACCGTGGCGTCGGCGTCGCCGGTGCGAGGCCCGCACTGATGCGGGGCCACAGATCCGGGGGCCGGATCTCTCCAACGAGCCCCAGGCCGAGACGCACAGGAGGCGGGAGTGCGCGCTGCAGCTCGACCTCGATCGCGTCCTCAGAGGTCGACAGCAGATCTGCGATCCGGCCGGCGTTCAGGTCGGCTGCGTATCGCAGTGCGACGATCCTCCGCTGCCGTTCGGGAAGTCCATCGAGCGGTTGGAGGATCCCGGCGACGTCCGGCGTGTCGGGGTCGATCAAGGTGACCGGGAGCTTGGACGCCGCCGCCGCTTCGAGTGTCTCCCAGCGTTTGGTCCCAGCCGAGGCGATGGAATCGACGGCCAGGTTCCAGGCGCGACGGTCGAACTCCTCGCCACCGTGGTCGGCCTCACCGTGGTCGGTCTCGGCACCGACACGAACGAAGACCTCGATCTCGACGTCTTCCGCCACCGACACGTCGCCGCATTCGACCAACAGGTAACGCCAGAGCGGATCGTGGAGTCGGCGATACGACTCCTGCAGTCGATCCATGGGTACCAATCTCACACCTTCGGGACCGGAAGTCCATATCGGGCGAGCGTCCGGTCGAGATTGCGAGACGACGACCGGACTTGGAACCGCACCCTTCACACCTCTACGATGACGAACAATTAGTTCGACAATTGAAGAGAATGCCCCTCGCGGGGTTGAGGTGAAAGTCCTGACCGGCGGTGACAGTCCGCGAACCTTGGACCCGGCCAACTGATTCCACGAATCGGAGGTCGGGACCTCGGCCGAATCGGTGGAATTCCGATGCCGACGGTGAAAGTCCGGATGAGAGCGAGTGGGCGTATGGCTCCTGAACGCGCATCGATTCCCGTCTGATCCGACGGGGCCGGGTGGTGCTTCAGTCGTGCGCTCCTACCCGTGACCTGCGGCGAGGACCAGCTTCTCCAAGAAGCAGCACGTGCAGCCGATGACCGAAACCACACAACCGACAGCGAACACCGAGGGTCGAGGCTCGGTCGATG
>JAOUGG010000641.1 GCA_029857855.1 Acidimicrobiia bacterium
GAACCTGCTCGCTCAGATCTCCGGCGCGCGAGACGCCCTGAACGTCGCCCGCGGGGGTGGCGGCGACTCCGAATCGGGCTCGATGTACTAGATCGGGTGCGGTCGTTGCGCAACCGCTCAGTCCAACGACCAGTCGACCGGTTCCCGGCCCGCGGCGACGAGGGCATCGTTGATCCGGGAGAACGGTCGGGAGCCGAAGAATCCCCGGTGAGCAGCGAGTGGCGATGGGTGGGCGGACTCGACGACGAAGTGACGACTCGTGTCGATCAGTTCCTTCTTTCGCCGGGCCGCCGAACCCCAGAGCACGAACGCCACCATCTCCTCCTTGGCCGAGACGGCTCTGATCACCTCGTTTGTGAAGGTCTCCCAGCCCTTCTTCTGGTGGGACCCGGCCTGGCCGCCCCGCACCGTCATCGTCGTGTTGAGCAGGAGTACACCCTGCTCCGCCCAACGGACCAGTGAGCCGTGCTCGGGCTTCGGGATACCGAGGTCGGACTCGAGTTCGGTGAAGATGTTCAGCAGCGAAGGGGGAGGCGGAACCCCGGGGCGAACCGAGAAGCAGAGCCCTTGAGCCTGGCCCGGACCGTGATACGGGTCCTGGCCGAGTATGAGGACCTTGACGTCGGCGAACGCGGTCAGGTGAAGGGCTGCGAACACCTCGTCCTGCGGTGGGTAGACCGGGTACCGGGAGCGCTCGGCGTGCACGAACTGCTGAAGTTCGTTCCAGTACGGCTTGTCGAATTCGCAGCGAAGAATGGGGTTCCAGTCTGTCGTCGTCACGCTGACACCCTAGTGGACGACAGTTGGAAAATTCTTGGCCAAACGACGGCCGGTTTGAGCGTGGCGAACCTACCCTCTGAGGGTGGATGTGGCGGCCGAGATCCTCACCCACCGGCGTTGTCCGGGCAGAAGGAACGTGTTGGAACTGTGATGTCGAAGTCGGTGAGGATGGTGCAGGCGGCGGTCGTCGCACTGGCGCTCCTGGCCGGGGCGTGCTCACAGTCGGTTCCCCAAGCGGCCGATGAGGCGATCGCCGACGGCGAATCTGCGGCCGCTCCTGCGACGACCGCCGGCGTGGCGGAAATCGAGCCGCCGCCCGACCCCGACATGGTGGTCGACGAGGCGCTGGCCGATCTCACCGTCGAGGAGAAGGTCGGCCAGTTGTTGATGCCGGTGCTGGCCGGAACGTCGGCCGAAGAAGTCGACGCCGGTGACGCGGCGTTGAACCGGCAGATCTCGGGGCTGGAGCGCCCGTCCGACATCGTCGCCGCCTTCCATCTCGGCGGCGTCCTCTACCTGGAGAACAACATTGAGTCCGCCGAGCAGCTGAGGGGACTGTCGAGCGGTCTGCAGACCGCGGCTCAGGCCGGCGGCGGCCCGGAGTTGCTGATCGCAGTCGATCAGGAGGGTGGTCGGGTGAACCGCATCACCGATCAGGTCACCGTCTTCCCCTCCGCATCGGATCTCGCCGGCAACGTCGACGCCGTGACCGAGGCCAGCTACGTCACCGGTCAGCAGCTGCAACGCCAAGGTATCAACGTGGTGTTGGCCCCTGTAGCCGACGTCGTGCTACCCGGCCTCCCGGGTTTCATCGGCGACCGGTCGTTCGGCGATGATCCCGAGATGGTGGCCGACATGGTGTCCGGATCCGTCGTGGGCCTGCAGCAGTCGGGGGTCGCCGCCGCCGTGAAGCACTGGCCGGGCCACGGTGCGACCGATACCGACAGCCACCTCAGCCTTCCCGAACTCAAGGTCGACCGCGCACAGTGGGATCAGCGTGAGCGGGTGCCGTTCGACGCCGCCATCGCCAACGACGTCGCCATCGTGGTCGTCGGCCATCTGGCCGTTCCCGGTCTCGACGATTCGGGCACGCCGGCCACGCTTTCCACTGTCATCATCGACGATCTGTTGCGCCGCGAGCTCGGCTTCGACGGCGTCGTCATGACCGATGCACTCAACATGGGCGCCGTCGGCCAGTTCGACGCCGGTGACGTGTCGGTCGACGCGATCCTGGCCGGCGCCGACGTGCTGTTGGTGCCGCCCGATCTTGCCGCCTCCTACGAGGCGCTCCTGGCCGCGGCCGCCGACGGTTCGCTGCCGGCCGACCGTCTCGATCAGTCGGTTCGGAGGGTGCTCATGCTGAAGTACAAGCTCAGCCTGCTCCCCGAACCGGGCGATCGGTAGGACGCAGCCCGTCAGTCATTCCGGGGAAGGACGCGCCACCGCTTACGGCGCACTCGACGAGGTCTCGAGCTCGATCGAGGTCGATGACGACGGAGTGGTACTCGACGTGGAGACGGTGCTTGAAGGTGCCGTCGACGAGGTCGGACCGACGGTCGTGTTCGTGGTCGAGGAGGAGACCGAGGTCGACGTGGTGGTCGTCGAGGCGACCGTGTCGGCTGCAGTGGTCGGCGTGCTGGTCGGCGAGATCGTCGCCGACCGCTCGGTGGTCGACTCGTCCGGGTAGTCCGACGGCAGGCCCGGATGGATCGGCAGCTTGGCCTGGGGCGAACGTACCTTCGGCCCGATCTGGGGGCCCGATGGCTCGGGGGTCGTGGTGGTCGGCGACTCGGTCACCTGGCTGACATCCGCGTCCTGTCCGCCGAGGTCGGAATCGACCGTGATCGCCTTGAACGCCAGCGGAGCAGCAACGGCAAACGCCGTCACGGTCGAAAGTGACAGCGCAAGCAGGAACCGGCTACCGCCGGATGTTTGGTCGGGGCGTTGCAGATGCATGGCGAATCAGGTCGGGCTTGGAGGGTGCGGCGGACTCCTGATTGTTTTCTACCCGAATAGTTCGATCGATAGGGGTTTGCGGGATAAATCGCCCACCCTCAATCTCGCCCAGATGATCGTTCGGATGATCAGCTCGCCGCCGACCCTTCCTTATCAAAACTAGCGCTGTTCGAGCTGACGGAACGGGCACCGCCGAGCGGCTTGTCGAAATCCGAACCGAGTTTCGTTCGAATTGCTACCCGGCGTGTTCGGTCAACCACTCTCGGTAGATGGAACCGGCG
>JAOUGG010000640.1 GCA_029857855.1 Acidimicrobiia bacterium
TCCCCGACATCGGCCTACTAAGGAAGGGGTCCGGTCGTCCAGATCAGGACTTCGGCGCCGTCTCCGTTCGGGTCGGCAGTCAGAGCCATGCCGCCGGTCGCCGTGAGGCGGGCGGCGTCGCCGGTGAGGAGCGGTCCGGCCGCCTCCATCTCGACGTTGCCCTTGGCCACGAAGATGTGCCCGAATCCGGCCTCGGGTACGGTGATCCGCTCCCCGGGCTTCATTCGTGCCGCCCAGAGCACGGCGTCTCGCTGTTGGATGGCGATTGCCGAGTCGTGGCCTTGGCCGGACGCAACCGGAACCAGCCCGCCCTTGTCGAGCAGATCATTCACGTCGACCTGCTGATACCCGGGATCGATGGACGCGGTGTCGGGCACGACCCACATCTGGATGAAGTGGACCTCGTCGGTGGGGCTCCAGTTCTTCTCCGAATGCCAGATGCCCGTGCCTGCGCTCATTCGCTGGGCCAGACCGGGGTAGATGAGACCCCGGTTTCCCTCTGAGTCCTTGTGTTCGACTTCGCCGTCGAGCACCCAGGTGACGATCTCCATGTCGCGGTGGGGGTGGGTTTCGAACCCGGTTCCACCGGCCACCCGGTCGTCGTTGAGGACCAGCAGCTGGCCGTGGTTGGTGTTGTCGGGGGAGTAGTGGCGCCCGAAGCTGAAGGAGTGCTTCGAGTCGAGCCAGCCGATGCGGGTGTGGAACCGTCCGGCGGCTCGGCGGATGTCGATGGTCGGTGTGTTCATGTACTCGTCAACCGTTGTCCGTGGGCATTTATTTCCGAATGGAAATAGTCTACCCTGACGACCATGGCGTCGAACAACCGCGATCGTCGGGCCCATGACCTGGCGGCATGGGAACAGCTGGTCCGCTACCACCGCCGGACGGTCAGGGCGATGGACGGGCGGCTGCGGTCGACGTTCGGTTGGTCGCTCGACGACTACGACGTGCTGCATCAGGTCGTCGTCCACGGCGAGCCGATTCGGATGGGTGATCTGGCCGACCGGCTGCTTCTGGCCAACAGCTCCTGCACCAGAATCGTCGGGCGGTTGGTGGAGGCGGAACTGCTTCGGCGGTCACGTGGTGACGTCGACCGCCGCGAGGTGGTCGTCGACCTCACGCCCGTCGGTCGGCGTCTTCACCGCCGGATGGCCGCCGTGCACACTCGAGACATCGAACAACTGCTCGGAGCCCGGCTCTCGCCGGCAGGGCGTGACGGCTTGGTGAAGGCACTCACCGAGTTGCTCGACGAAGGTCAGGCCCCGAGGTCGATGACGTAGGCGCCGACGGCCGTCTTCGCCATGAACGCCCGCTGGGCATCGACCAGGTCGGGTAGTGCGAAGGTGCCGGCCACGATGGGTTGGATCTCGCCGGCCTCGATGTAGCCGACCAGGCTGGCGAACACCGCCGGGGCCAGCACCGTGCAGCCGTGCATGGTCAGGTCATGGAGATAGAGGGTGCGGACGTCGAGCTGCACGATCGGCCCGGCGATTGCGCCCGCTGTCGTGTAGTGGCCGCCTCGACGAATGACCTCGAACAGCTCCGGAAACTGTTCGCCGGCCACGACGTCGGCCAACACGTCGGTGCCGCCCCCGGTGATGTCGCGGATCTTGTCGACGAGCGCCGGGTCCTGTCGGGCGAGCGTGTGATCGGCCCCGGTGGCGGCCGCGGTGGTTTCGAGCTTTGACTCCGAAGCGATCGCGATCGTGTGTGCGCCGCGTCGTCGGGCCAGCTGGACGATGGCGCCGCCGACACCGCCGGAGGCTCCGGTGGCCACGACCCATTGACCCTCCCGGACTCCCGGGCGTTCCAGCATGTGCTCCGCCGTGGCGTAGCTGCACGGGAAGCTGGCCAGCTCCACATCGGTGAGATCGGTGGCGACGGCGTGCGCATTGATGGCTGGCACCGTGACGTAGGCGGCGAAGCCGCCGTCTCGCTCCGACCCCAGGTAGCCCGCCTTCTCGATGTCTCCGTCGGGGTCCCGGAGCCAGGCATCGCAGATGACCCGCTCACCGATACGCCCGGGGTCGACGTTCGATCCGACAGCGACGATGCGGCCGGCCGGATCGGCTCCCTGGATCCTGGGAAACGCCATGCCGCCACCCCAGGAACCGTCGACGTCGCCGGTGATCCCACCGTCGCCGGTCGCTCCGGCCACCGATTTCGAGTACCAGCCGATCCTGGTGTTGATGTCGGTGTTGTTCATGCCGCAGGCGCCGACTTCGATCAGGACCTCGGCGGCACCGGGGGTCGGTACGTCCACGTCCTCCCGGTACTCGAGCTGGTCGAAGTCGCCATGACCCCGCAGGAGCACAGCACGCATGGACGACGGAAGGTCGGGGGTCGTCATAGGGTCACCACGCTAACGCCGACCGCCGGCACCTACCGGGCCGGGCCCAAGACGACGGTGAACAACGCGCCGGGCCCGTCGGCGCCGGTATCGGCGGGCAACCAGGTGGACGGGGTGTCGGTCACCGACACATTCCCACCGTGGTCGGTGGCGATGGTCCGCACGATCGACAGACCCAGGCCGCTGCCGCCTCGATCCCGGTCCCTGGCCTCGTCGAGGCGGGTGAAGCGTTCGAAGATGTGTTCACGGTCGGCGGGGGCGACGCCGGTGCCGTCGTCCCACACCTGGAGCACGACCCGGCCGTTGGCATCGGTCGTGCACCCCAGTCCGATCAACGATCGGGCATGGCGGGTGGCGTTGGCCGCCAGGTTGCGAACCAGCCGCTGAAGATCCGAGCCCGAACCCATCGTCATGACCGGCTCGATCCGCGACACATCGATCCGCAGGTCGGTGGTGGCCGACAGTAATGCCGCCTCGTCGAAGAGCAGGTCGTCGACGTCCACTGCCGTGGCGGTGAGCGACGGCGACGAGGCATCGGTCCGGGCTGCCAGGAACAGGAGGTTGTCGATGAGTCCCTGCAGCCGTTCGGTCTCGCCGGTCAGCTTCGACCGCAGGATCTCCCACTCGGGGCCGCTGAGCCGGGCCGTCTCGGTCAAGAGATCGGAAG
>JAOUGG010000038.1 GCA_029857855.1 Acidimicrobiia bacterium
CCGGCCGTCCGGACCGGATCGCCCGTCCAGGCTACTGGAGCTGTTCGGCGCTCAAAGCGAACAGATCGTCTGCACCGGCCATCACGGCACCGGCCAGCCCCTCCGCCGTCGGCAGCAGCTGCTCGCCGAAGAACTTGGCCGACACGAGACGAGCACGCAGGAACGCCGGGTCGTCGCCCTCGTTGGCCACGGCGGCCAGTGCGGCCTTGGCCGCCAGGCCCCCGCAAACGACCGTCCCGAGCAGGCGCAGGTACGGCGACGACGCGGCGAGTGCGTCGTTGGGGTCGGCCATGCCGTTCTCGATCAACCACCGGGTGGCCCGGCGGGCGGTGTCGGCCGCGGCGTCGAGATTGCGGCCGAAAACCGCCAGCTCCTCGATCTCGCCCAGCGATTTCGCCCGCTCCGTGATGACGTCGAGCTGTTCGAGCACCACGTCACCACCTCGCATCGGCAGCTTCCGGCCGACGAGATCGGCCGCTTGGATGCCATTGGTGCCCTCGTAGATGGCGGCGATCCGGATGTCGCGATAGTGCTGGGCAACGCCGGTCTCCTCGACGAACCCCATGCCGCCGTGGATCTGGAGGGCCAGTGAGGTCAGCTCGTTGCCGAGGTCGGTGCAGAGGCTCTTCGACAGGGGGATCAGCAGGTCGGCCCACTCCTGGTGGCGCTGCCTGGTTTGAGGATCGGCAGCTGCCGTCACCCGGTCGAGCGCAGCCGCGTTCTCATAGAGCAGGCACCGCATGGCGTCGATCCACGACCGCTGGGTCATCAGCATCCGACGGACGTCGGCGTGGTCGATGATCGGGCTCTTGGTGCCGGGCTCGGCCCCGACCGCGGTGCCCTGAATCCGGTCTTGCGCGTACTGGAGTGCCTGCTGGTAGGCCCGCTCGGCGATGGCCAGACCCTGCAGGCCGACCGACAGGCGGGCGTTGTTCATCATCGTGAACATGTTCCGCATTCCGGCGCCCTCGTCGCCGATCAACCAGCCGATTGCGCCGCCGTCGTCGCCGAAGCTGAGGACGCAGGTCGGGCTGCCGTGGATGCCGAGCTTGTGCTCGATCGATACGCACGAGATGTCGTTCCGCTCGCCCGGCGTGCCGTCGGCGTTCAACAGGTACTTGGGGACGAGGAACATCGAAATACCCTTGGTGCCGGGAGGGGCGCCCGGAGTTCGGGCCAGCACGAGATGAACGATGTTCTCGGCCAGATCGTGTTCGCCGTAGGTGATGTAGATCTTCTGACCGGTCAGACGGAACGATCCGTCGTCCACCGGCTCGGCCTTGGTGGTGAGGGCACCCACGTCGGACCCGGCCTGCGGTTCGGTCAGGTTCATCGTGCCCGTCCACTCGCCGGTGAGCATCTTGGGAAGGTACGCCTGACGCTGCTCCTCCGATCCGTGATGCATGAGGGCGTCGATGGCGCCCTGGGTGAGCAGGGGGCAAAGGGCGAACGACATGCAGGCGCTGGTCAACATCTCCTGGATGGCGATGGCGGTGATCCAGGGGAAGCCACCACCCCCGTACTCGGGGTCGAACGGTACGGCACCGAATCCGGACGCCACGAACTGGTCGTAGGCGGATTTGAAGCTGTCGGGCAGCGTCACCTCCCCGTTCTTGCAGGTGGCGCCGATCTGATCGCCGTCACGATTGATCGGGGCGACCACGTCGGCGATAAACCGTCCGACCTCGGCGATGACCATCGACATGGTCTCCGAATCGAGGGCTTCGAACGGGCCGCTTCCCAGGAAATCGTCGAGCTCGACCACGTGCCGCAGCACGAACTCGATGTTGGCGATCGGGGGTGTGTAGTCGGACATCGTTGGCGACACCTCCAGAGGGTCTGAGGCTCTCCAGCCTACGCCGGTGCCGCGGCGCGGCACCTAACCGGCGGATGCCGGCGTCCGAGCAGGGCTAGCATCGACGAAATGGCCGTCGAGCCCAACCTCGTCCAACTGGGCCAAGGTGTCTACGCCTTCACCCACCCCGATCCCCGATTCGGTCATTCGAACGTCGGGCTGGTCATCGACCACGACGGTCTGACATTGATCGACACGACGGCAACGCCGGCCCAAGCCGAGGTGACCGCTCGAGCCGTTGATCGGCTGGCCGGAGAGCTCGGGCTGCCCATCAAGCGGGTCGTGGTGACCTCGAGTCGGGTGGCCTTCACCGGAGGGAGCGGCGTCTTCTGGTCGGCGGCCTTCTACGGAACCGAGGTCACGAGTAGCCAGCTCGACGCACCGGCCAACCCGCCGGCCTTCCGGGCGCTTCTCCCCTACCTGGCGAGCGCCTATCCCGACGACTTCACCACCCGCCCGATCACCCACACGGTGACCGAGCGGGCTCAACTGACCGGTGCGATCGCGCTCGATCCGCTGACCGGCGAATCGGCCGGCAACCTGGTGGCTTTCGTCGAGTCGGCCAACGTCGTCTTCGCCGGAGCGTTCGCATCGTTCGGCGTGACGCCTCTTGGTCACGACGCCTATCACGCCGAATGGATTGCCGGGCTCCGGGGCCTGGCCTCGGCAGGCGTCACGGTCGTCCCGGGCCATGGGCCGATCGGCGGCACAGCCGATCTGGCCGACCTGATCGCCTATCTGGAGGCCTGTCGGTCGGCGACCGGCGACGGCCCCCTACCCGAAGGACCGTGGGACCGCTGGACCGATCGCCGCTTCGATCCGGTCAACATCGAACGTGCCCAGCTACTCGCTGCCGGACGGGACGATCCGCCTTCCTCGATGTTCACCCTTCTCGGGCTCTGACCCCGGCGGTACTCCGCCCGTCACCCGGCCAGGAACCGATCGAACACGTCACTTCGGAGCATCACAGTACCGATGGGGATAGAGGCGGCACCGAGCAGCATCCGGGTCCGGTCCAGCCGCTTCAGGGCGTGGTACAGGGCGAGGGCCCCGGGAGCAAGCAGGACCTCGCCGACGGCAGCCAACACGAACAGACCGGTCGGGGTGCCGGCAGGTGCGAGTTCGATGGCCGAGCAGTTCGTACTCCTCGAGGCCCTCGACCGTGGACGCCGAAGCCGCTATCGTCACCCGCGCCGAGTCCGATGTCGCACGGGACGAGTTCGCCGATCCTGCGCACTGCACACCCACCAGCCGAACGAACCGCTGAATCTGGGGTGTACGCGAATCTTGCGGGCCGGAGGAACGCTCCACGATGAGTCCCGACCGCACCTGTCGAACCGGTGCGGAACGTGTCAGCAACCGGGACCTGCCCCGGCGCCCATGCCTCCGATGCGTGAGGTGGACTCGAGCGGCAGGTCCTTGAAACCAAAGCGAATGGATGAGGCCCGACCGTGCACGTAGGCCGCCGTGGGAGGGCCACCAGGGTCGCACTCAGCCTCGATATTCACCCGGTCTGGATATGCCGTTTGAAGGTCGGCCAACGTGGAATCGATGCCGATCCCGGCGGCAGTCTTGAAAGGCGCTGAAGAGGGTCCGTGATCCCAACCGGCAAGGTCGCCGATGGAGGGGCTATGAGACCATCCGGCGAAATGTTCCTCACCGTCGTCGCGGTAGAACTGGTAGTCGCTGAAGACGACAGCCAGTCCAACACTCCCCCAATAGACATGCCGGAGGGGATGACCGCCATAGGGATACTCCTCGCCGGGGTCCGGCTGACCCAAGAGACCCACGAGGATCTCCATTGCTGAGGCGGTCGGTTCGCCGAAGTCGAGAGAGCCTAGACCGTCAGGCCCGAGCACCAGCTGGAACGGAGCCGTGGTGGTGGTCACTGCGGCCGTTGATGTCGTGCTCGCAACAGTCGTCGAAGTCGTCGAAGTAGTCGAAGTCGTCGAAATCTGACTTGCGGATGTAAGGGTTGTCGAGGTGGCTGACTGTGAAAGTGTCGTCTCTTCGTCTTCCGCCTCAGCTCCGCACGCTGCAACCAGCATCAGGCAAACCAGAAGTCGAACCCAATGCGCGCCACGCCGTCCACGGAAATGAGTACTCACAACTGCACAATTCGCTCCAAACAGGGCTCGAACAAGAGGACAAAGTCCCCTTCGGGACGGCACGACCGGCATGTCGACCCGAGTCAGGCGCTCCGGAACAAGGGATCACATGAGAAGACGCGGAGGTCAGCTTGTCGACGTCGTCGTTGCCTTCGGCGGCCCCGAGGAGGAGTAGCCGTCGAACACGGCCGACAGCCCGCTCGGCATCGTAGCGCTCGACTGGCAGGCCATCACACTGCTCAGGGCCTTCCAGGGTGAACCCTGCCTCCGATCCCATCTCTCGACCGGATCAAGGCGCAGTAGTCGGTTGAGGAGAACCATGCAGCACAGGCACAAGGGCACTGACCGATTTTTGCCGCCACCGTCAGGCGAGCTGGGCCTCGACCTTGTCCATCGCGTCCTCCTCGGTGACATCGAGCGCGAACGACAACTCCGAGACCAGAACCTTCCGGGCTCGGGTGTACATGCTCTTCTCACCGGCGGAGAGGCCCTTGGACTTGTCCCGAAGGGCCAGATTGCGAACGACCTCGGCCACCTGGTAGACGTCGCCCGACTTGAGCTTCTCCTGATGATTCTTGAACCGTCGACTCCAGTTGGCCGGCTCCCGGACATCCTTCTTGCTCAGCAGATCGAACAGATCCTCGACGTCGGACTCGCTGATCGGCATTCTCATGCCGACCTCTTCGACCATGTCGACGGGTACACGAACGGTCAGGTTGTCGTGCACCGCCTGGAGCACGAAGTACCTCTTCTTCTCGCCGTCGACCTCGCGAGTCTCGGTGTCTATGATCACCGCTGCTCCGTGGTGGGGATAGACGACTCGATCACCCGACTTGAAGGTTGGCATGAAACTCCTAGGGTTTGGGCCTCTTCTACTAAGGATGGCATCGAAGTCAGAGAATCACACTCAAAAACCCGGCGACCGAGCTCAAAACCATGGCGGCGACGGCCAGGACCACCATCCAGAACACGAATGGCCGACGTTCACGCATCGACGGCAGGTCGGGAGGACCGACCGGCTCCTGCTTCGGAGGGCCGCCGCCGACCCTGCTGCCGGATTTGGGACGAGTCATGTCCTGTAGTCTACCGGCTAACGCCGAGCGACCAGGGTGCCGGCCAGACGATCCCAGGGTGTTCGACGCGCCGAGTCGGTGAACAGCATGACGAAGCTGTACACGATCAACAGCCCAAAGCCGAGCAGACCGAGGATCGCCAGCCACCAGGCACGCCCGAACAGGAACGCCTCGATGAGGCCGGCGACGAGCAACGGCAGCACCCGAAACATCGCCGTCGAAAGATCGACGGCCGTCCCGTCGTCGTTCACGACCTTCAGACCCATCGCCATCTTCCCCACCGTGGCACCGGATCGGGCCACCATCGAGATCTCGTAGATCGAGATGAGGATGACCCCGAGCACGGGAATCAGCGCCCGATCGAGCCAGGTGTCGGCCGACTCACTCCCTGCGACGTAGCCGATGAAGGCGGCCGCGCCGGCCCGGATGGCCAGCCAGAGAATCCAGTCGATCGCCCTGGCCGCGATCCGCGGAATCGGCAGGGCGATGTTGACCGCGGCCTCGTCCGACGAACCCGAACCGGGTTGGGGCGCGCCGACCCATCCCGTGCCGTCCCAGAACCGCTGGGTACCGGGAGGATCACCGTGTGCGTGATACCACCCGGGGGGTTGTTGGCCAGTGCTGTATGTCATACCGTCGTCGTCATCTTTCGGACTCTCGGACCACTCGGATCGCGCTCGGGGGTCGACCGACCACACTGGGCGGTTCCCCCCGATCGCACCGGCGAGGCGGTGTCAGGAGCCCTATCGTAATCAGTGGAAGGCCCGCCGGACACCGGTCGAAACGCCGACCGCCACCAATGTCGGGCCATCAGCAGGAAACAGCATCATCTCGACGTTTCGGGTCGGCATCTGAAGATGACCGCGTGACGTCCGATTGGAGAGACATGGACAAAACGGTGCTTGTGACCGGCGGTGCCGGATATATCGGCAGCCACACCGCGGTGGCACTTCTCGAGCGGGGTCATCGCGTGGTGATCGCCGACAATCTGGCAAACAGCTCCGCCGAGGCGGTGGTCACGGTCCGTCGGCTGACCGGCCGTGAGGTGGCCTTCCACCAGATCGATCTGACCGATGAGGACGCCCTCGACGAGGTGTTCGCCGAGCACCCCATCGAATCGGTCATCCACTTCGCCGGGCTCAAGGCCGTCGGGGAATCGGTCACGGCTCCCCTCGCCTACTACCGGGCCAACCTCATCTCGACGCTGAACCTGCTCAATCGGATGCAGCACCGCGACGTGCGGAAACTGGTTTTCTCGTCGTCGGCCACCGTCTACGGCGACCCGGAGCAGCTGCCCATCACGGAGTCGGCCCGCACCGGAGCGACCAACCCCTACGGCCGGACGAAGCTCATGATCGAGGAGATCTGTCGCGATCTGGCGGCCTCCGACCCCCGCTGGCGTATCAGCCTGCTGCGCTACTTCAACCCGGTCGGCGCCCACCCGAGCGGTGAGATGGGAGAGGACCCGCTCGGCGTGCCGAACAACCTGGTTCCCTACGTCATGCAGGTGGCCGTCGGCCGCCGGGACCGGATGCGGGTGTTCGGTGCCGACTGGGACACTCCCGACGGCTCCGGGGTACGGGATTACATTCACGTGCTCGATCTGGCCGAGGGGCATCTGGCGGCCCTCGAACATCTCGAAAGCGGATGTGAGGTCTTCAACCTCGGCACCGGAAGGGGCGCGTCGGTGTTCGAGGTCATCAAGACCACGGAGAATGTCAGCGGACGCTCCATCCCGTTCGAGGTGGTGGGCCGACGAGATGGCGACATCGCAACCTCACTGGCCGATCCTTCGAAGGCCAACGAGGCGCTCGAGTGGCGAGCCGACCGTAATCTCGAAGTCATGTTGCGCGACGCCTGGAACTGGCAGTCCCGCCACCCCAACGGCTACGCCGACAAGGTTGGCGACGATGTCGACGTACCGACGCCTACGCCGCCCGACTGAGCGTCGCGACCGCGTCGAGGAACAGGCTCCGGCAGCGGCTGTGGTCGAGCGTGTGGCAATGCTCGACGTTGGCCTCCCCGCGGTCGGGCGAGGTCCGCTCGCCACCTCTCGACATCGGACGGCGATCGACCACCGTCATACCTCGGGTCAACCGACCGCCCAGTTCGATGTCGACCGGGCGCAGCGTGCGCTCGATGGTGTCGGGATGGGTGACGGCGAGGACTGCACACGGGTCGTGGAGACCGCCCCGCCGGGGTAGCCCCCGTTCCTCGGCCTTGTCGAGGTAGGCCCGGATCAGATCGCTTAGGACCAGCGCCCCCGTGGTGCCGATGCCCGCCAAATCGTCGGCGAGACGATCGTCGACGGTGAACTGACGGGTCAGATCCAGGCCGGACATGAGGATCCGGGCTCCGCAGTCGAGGACGACCTTGACGGCCTCCGGGTCGACGAGCGCGTTGAACTCGCTGGTGGCGGTGCGGTTACCCCCTTCGGCCGACCCGCCCATGAAGCTGATTCCGGCCACCCTGGCCGCGACGTCGGGCGCCCGACGGATCACCGTGGCGATGTTGGTGAGGGGTCCGGTTGGCACGAGCCACAGCCCCTCCTCGGCCCGGACCGCCTCAATGATGTACTCGATCGCCCCGACGGTCGACGGTGCACGCTCGAGGTCGGGCAGCGACGGCCCGGCGAAGCCGGAGACGCCGTGAACCTCGGGCGCGTGAAGCGGTTCGGCCACGAGGGGCCGGTCGCACCCGGGGTGGACCTCGACGTCGATCCCGAAGATCTGGGCCGTCAGCAGGGCGTTGGTGGTGACGTCGGCCAGCGGAGCGTTCCCTCCAACTGTGGACACGCCAACCAGTTCGCCGTAGTGGGCGGCCACCACCATGGCGGCCGCGTCATCGTGGCCGGGATCACAGTCGAGCAGGATCCGGCGCCGCTCGGCGGGTGAACTCACAACGACCTCGGCCGGATCGGCGGCGCTCAGCCGCCGCCCTTGAGTTTGGCGTAGATCTCCTTGCACTCCGGACAGACGGGGAAGCGCTTGGGATCCCGGGTCGGCACCCACTTCTTGCCGCACAGCGCCATCACCGGCGTGCCCTCGACCGCGCTGGGCAGAATGCGGTCCTTGCGCACGTAGTGCGAGAATCGCTCGTGGTCACCATCCTCCAGCATCGGATCGGCGAGCGACGGGTCGAGACCCTGGTCGGTTCCCTGGAGCGTTTCGAGGTCAGACATGGCACCATTGTGCCCCGACACCCCGGTTGGCCACCACCCCGCCGCTCACCGACCGATCTCATCAGCGACTGGACGTCCCACCCGAATACGCCAATAGGCTGTCCCTCGATCCTGGACCGCACCGCTTGAAAGGTCAACGTATGCTCGAGCCCAAAACCGAGGCACCGGACTTCACCCTCGACAACCAGGACGGCGAGCCCGTCTCGCTGTCCGACCATCAGGGCCGATGGGTACTCGTGTGGTGGTATCCGAAAGCAGCCACCCCCGGTTGAACGCTGCAGGGACAGGGTCTGCGTGATCAGGCCTCACGATTCGACGAAGCCGGCTGTGACATCCTGGGCGTCTCCTTCGACACCCCGGAGGACAACCTGGCGTTCAAGCAGGCGAACGAGTTTCCGTTCCCGCTGCTGTCCGACCCCGACAAGTCCGTCGGCGCGACCTACGAGGTTCTCCGGGATCCGGGCGACAAGTTCGCCGACTATCCCCAACGAATCAGCTATCTGATCGATCCCGACGGCATGATCGTGAAGAGCTACGAGGTGTCGGACCCCGGCGGACATGCGGCCGCCGTGCTGGCGGATCTCGCTGCCGCCCAGCGTTAGAGGCTCAGCCGGATCACGACGACCCGGTCGCTGAACGCAAGGTGGGTCATCGCCACGTCGTGGGGCCCGACCGGTAGAGGTTCGGCGAGATGGTCGCCGGTGATACCGATGCGGAGACACGACGGCGAAAGACGGGCCAGGAACCGGTCGTAGTAGCCCTTGCCCCGGCCGAGCCGCGCCCCGGCTGCGTCGAAGGCCAGCGCCGGGACGAGAACCGCCCCGATCTCATCGTCGGGGATCCTCGGACTGCCGGCCGTCGGCTGGTCGTAACCGTACGGGTGTCGTTCCTGCGGACCACCCCAGGGGTGGACGGTGAGCGCAAGACCCTCGTCAGGGGTGCGGGTCACGGCGAATCGTTGCCCGGGATCGTCGTGGGCGGCCACCAGGCCGCCGAGATCGACCTCGGATCCCATTGCCTGATAGAGCACGACCCGCTGCCCGGGTGGGACCGCCTCGGCCAGGAAACCTTCGAGCGATCGACAGAAGCCCGCATGGTCCGGTGCCGTAGACGCCCACGCTGCCTTGGCCAGCGCCCTCCGGCGGCCTTTTTCGGCGACCAGCTCGGCACTGTCGGCTTCGGGGTGGGAGCCCATGGGATCACGCTACCGCCCGCTGTCGGGATCCTGGCTCGCCAACGGTCCGACGAAGTAGGGTTTGATCCATGACCTCCGACTCCCGAATCGAACCGGCGAACGCGCCCTCCCGCCTCCGCCGTGCCGAGCTGCTGTCCGAACTCGTTGGCATCAACAGCGTCAATCCCGACCATGGGGGCCCGAAGTCCGGTCCCGGCGGTGAAGGCGAACTCGCCCGCTGGATCGGCGAGCAGACCGATCGCCTGGGGGCTGAGGTGACACTCGACGAGGTCTTGGACGGCCGCCCGAATGTGTACTGCCACTTCGCCGGAGCGAACTCGAAGCGGGGCAACGGACCGCCGCGAACGATCTGTGTCGACGTCCACCTCGACACCGTCGGTGTGGAACACATGCCCGACGACCCCTTCGAGGGTCGCCTGGCCGACGAACGGGTCTACGGGCGGGGCAGCGTCGACACCAAGGCCACCTTCGCCGTGATCCTCGAAATGCTCGAGTCACTGCCGTCCGAGGGCCGGGAACTCGGACCCGACCTCCTGCTGGTGGGCAGTATCAGCGAGGAAATGGGAGGCTTTCCCGGAGCGTACGCGCTCCAGCAGCGATTCGCCGACCGTGACCTGCCCGTGGATCAGATTGTGGTCGCCGAGCCGACGATGTGCGCACCGGTCTATGGCCACAAGGGTGGTCTCGGTCTCGAAGTGACCGTCCGGGGGGCGGCGGCCCACTCGTCGAAACCGCATCTCGGGCAGAACGCCATCGTGGCCGCATCACGGGTGGTGGCGGCCCTGCAGGCCGAGCACGAGCGTCTTATTGCCGGGGAGGCGCCAACCGAGGTCGGCACCGGCACCCTCGCCGTCACTGCCATCGAAGGCGGGCTGGCTCGCAACATCATCCCGGACAGCTGCCGGATCTTCGGCGATCGACGGGTGGCTCCCGGCGAGGACGTGAACTCCATGTTCGAGCGACTGCAGGGGCTGGTCGTCGATGCGGCCTCGCCGCTGGAGGTCGAGGTGTCCATGAGCTACGACCGGGTCATGCCGGGCTTCTTCCGTCCGGCCGACAGCGAGCTGGTCAGCGAACTGGCCCGGCTGAGCGGCAACGCGGCCGACATTGCCAGCTACGGCACCAACGCCCTGGCCTACAACGATCTCGACGCCGACATCGTGATCTTCGGCCCCGGGTCGATCGATCAGGCCCACAAGGCCGTCGAGTGGGTCGACGTCGACCAGCTGGACATCGCCGGTTCCATCTACCGAGAGTGGTTGACCGAACACGCCGGGTAGCAATTCGAACGAAACTCGGTTCGGATTTCGACAAGCCGCTCGGCGGTTCCCGTTCCGTCA
>JAOUGG010000642.1 GCA_029857855.1 Acidimicrobiia bacterium
CCCGCTCGATCATCGAGGCCCTGGGTCGGTGCGGAGTCGACGAGATCGTCGTCGTCAACCGATCGGCGGCATCACAGGCCGAGGCGGTGGGGCTCGCCCCGCAGGCCCGGGCCGGGGCCGCCGCTGAGCTGGCCGAGGTCGACGTCATCGTCAACACCACACCGATCGGTATGGCCGGCGGGTCCGAGGCCGGCCGGAGTCCGATCGACGTCGAGCTGATCTCGGCCTCCCATACCGTCGTCGACATCGTCTACAACCCCCTCGTGACCCCACTCCTGACCGCTGCGGCCGAGCGTGGAGCCACTGTCCAGGGCGGCGTTCCGATGCTCGTCCACCAGGCCGCCTTGGCCTTTCGGCTCTGGACGGGCCGGCCGGCCCCGGTCGACGCCATGACGGCCGCCGTCGCCGCCGAAATCGGCTGACTCGCCCTCATTCCCGACGGACGGCAACGAACTTCTTAACTCCTCGTAGGGCGCGCCGAAGTAACAGGTGTAGTCATGCTTTCGCCTACCCGACTGAGCGGGCGCGATGAGGAAGGATACCAATCACATGCTTCAGGGTTCGCTTGAGAACTTTGCGCTCGACGAGGTGCTGGGACTGCTGTCGAGCACGTCAAAGACCGGCCAGCTCGACATCAAGGGCGACCGTGGTAGCGGAGCGCTCATGTTCCGCGAAGGTCGTCTCGTCGACGGCACCGCGAGCTTCACCGCCAACGGAACCGGGATCGAGGACGTCATGTTCGAGCTCCTCCGCTATTCCGAGGGCAGCTTCACCTTCACGGCTCGTGAGGTGGAGGCCACCGAGTACGAGGAGAACGTCGTGTCGGTGCTGAGTGCCGCCGAGAACCGGCTCCTCGATTGGCGGGCCATCGAGGCCGTCGTCCCGTCGTTGAACCACGTGGTCACCCCGGCCTCGGACCTCCCCGCCGACGAGGTGACGATCACCCGCGACGAGTGGTCGGCGCTCACCACGATCGGAGCCGGTTGCCCGGCCTCGACCGTCTGCGAGCGCCTGCAGCTCGGCGAGGTCGAAGGCAGCCGACAGATCAAGAACCTGGCCGAGCGCCAGCTGGTCGTGATCGGTGAGTCCGGTGGTCTCGGCGGTTTCAAGGCCCGGCCCCAGGCTGCTGCGAAGCAGGCCTCACCCCCTCCTCCGGCGTTGGCCGGCACCCCGCAACCCGCCGGCGTTCCTGCCGACGGCGAGGTCTCGACCGACCGTCCCCCGATGCCGCCGCCGCCCTCGGTCGACGATCTGGCGCCGCCTTCCCCGGCCGAGATCGCCGAGTTCGGTGACGTCCTGAGCGATGCGTCCGAGCTGCTCGACGATCCCAAGGACGGCAACGGCCTCCTCATGCAGTACATCAAGGGCGAAGAGTAGGACTCGCGCCGGCCGGCGTCGACCGTAGGACACCGGGCGAGCTTTGATGACAACCGTCGTTCTCGCCGTCGCCCTCATCGCCCTCGGTCTGGTCGCCGGTCCGTTCGTCGGCATCGTTGTCGACCGTGCGGTCGATCGGATCCGGCTCGAACCCCAACATCGTTGTTCGGCATGTCAGACCGGCCTGGGCTCTCGTAGCCTCAGGCCGGTTCTGTCGTGGACCGACCACTGCCCGTCGTGCGCCAATCACAAGGGTGTGCGGTATCCACTTGTCGATGTCGGGACCGTCGTGGTGTTCGCCGCGCTGGGCCTCCGCTTCGGGTGGTCGCCGATGCTCGTTCCCTATCTGGCGCTCGGAGCGGTGCTGGTCGCCCTGTCGGCCATCGACATCGAGACCCATCTGTTGCCCAATGTCATCGTCTGGCCGTCGATCGTTGTCGGGCTTTTCCTGATCCTGGTCTTCTCCGGCGAGTTCGACTACATCGACGGCATCAACTCGGCGCTGCTCGGGGCGGCGGTCTTCGGCGGCTTCATCGGCCTGGCCCACGTGGTCCACGAGCAGGGCATGGGCCGGGGCGACGTGAAGCTGGCACTGCTGCTCGGCCTATTCGTCGGCTGGCTGCAGCCGGACCTCATCGACACGACCCGCCTCGTGTTCTGGACCATCCTGCTGGCGCTGACCGGCGGCGGGATCCTCGGGCTGGCCTACAATCTCGTACGTGGTCGAGGCCGGGCCGAGATCCCGTTCGGGCCGGCGTTGGCCGTTGCCAGCCTGGTGATCGTGGTGGTGTCACCGGCCATCGCGGCCGGCGTGGCGATCTGATCGGCCGGTCGTCCGACAGAGCCCGGTCGGCGG
The DNA here is from genome assembly GCA_029857855.1 of Acidimicrobiia bacterium. Taxonomy (GTDB): domain Bacteria; phylum Actinomycetota; class Acidimicrobiia; order Acidimicrobiales; family SZUA-35; genus JAHELU01. The sequence continues at coordinate 2,234 of JAOUGG010000642.1, forward strand.
GCTCGGCAGGTGCTTGGCAGCGGTGACGTTCGCCCGGCGTTCCGACGTTAGTCTGAAGCAGTGACTGCGGAATCCGTCGTATTGATCGGGCTGCCCGGAGCGGCGACCGACGAGGTGGTCGGCCGGCTGTCCGCTCTGCTCGCCGCCGGCTCGGTGGAACGCTACGACACCGTCGAGGTCGCTCCGCTGGAAGCGTTGGCCGAGCCGCAGGCCCGAATCAACCTTCATCGGGGAGCGGTCGTCTGGCTCGACGGCACCGATGCCACCCTGGCGGACCATGTGGAGGGAACCGGCACCGCCGAACTTGCCGCGCTGCGGCGCCAGGCTCTCCGTGATCTGACCACCGCGGCCGACCTCATCGTCGATGTCGACGGTCGCACACCGGATCTGATCGTCAAGGCGGTGGTCGACGGCCTGGCCGACCCCAGGACCCGGAACCGCGAACGTCTCGTTACCGAAACGGTGGCATTCGACGACGGTCGCTCCTATCCGATCCACATCGGCAGGGGTGCGGTCCGCCGTCTGGCCGATGTCGTGCCCAAACGGGCGGAGCGGGTGGCTGTCATCACGCAGCCCGGCATCGGTGTCGAGGTCGTCAGTGGTCGCGACCAGCGCACGTTCCTGCTCGAGCCCGGGGAGGAGTCGAAGCGGTTGGCGACGGTCGGCGAACTGGCCTCCGCCCTCGCCCGCTGGGGCATGACGAGGGCCGACGCCGTCGTCTCGGTGGGCGGGGGTGTGGTGTCCGACGTCGCCGGATTCCTGGCCGCCTCCTAT
>JAOUGG010000039.1 GCA_029857855.1 Acidimicrobiia bacterium
GCCGACGAGACCGCCTTCGCCCTGGCCGACATGCTCAAACGCAACGGCCTGGCCCATCCGGACGGCTCCCGTGTCGGGCGCCAGGACTTCATCTCCTCCGGCGATGTACGTTCATTCACCCGCCTCGGTAGCCGGCTTCTCGGACCGGAACTGGTCGACGCCACCCTGTGGCGATCCGGCACCGGCTGAGCGACGGGGGCCTACCGGCTGGGCGGATCGACCGGTGTTCTCCGGCCACGACGCCCGCGCTGGCGGCCTATGCTCCAACGGGCACGACGATCAACGGAGAGGCAATCATGCGACCAGACGGCAGAGCCAACGACGAGCTGCGACCGGTGTCGTTCCTACGAGACTTCACCGACATGGCCGACGGTTCGGTTCTGGTCGAGTTCGGACGGACCCGGGTTCTGTGCACGGCCTCGGTCGAGACCGACATACCTCGGTGGCTGCGTGACAGCGGCAAGGGTTGGGTCACCGCCGAGTACTCGATGCTGCCGGGTTCGAGCCCGGAGCGGATCCGCCGCCGGGTGTCGGGTCGTGATCAGGAGATCCAGCGCCTGATCGGTCGCAGCCTGCGGGCCGTGTGTGACCTGACCATGCTGGGGGAGCGGTCGATCACCGTCGACTGCGATGTACTCCAGGCCGACGGCGGCACCCGGACCGCCTCGATCTGCGGAGGCTTCGTCGCGCTGCACGATGCGCTGAGCCGTCTGATGGTCGCCGGGGAACTGTCGGTCCATCCACTGTCCGACCACTGCGCCGCGGTCAGCGTTGGCATCGTCGACGGTGAATGTCGCCTCGACCTTCCCTACATCGAGGACTCGGCGGCCGAAGTCGACATGAACGTGGTGATGAGCGGGTCCGGAGGATTCATCGAGGTCCAGGGAACGGCCGAAGGTCAGGTGTTCGACCGTGCCCAACTCACGACGTTGATCGATCTCGCGTCGGCCGGCATCGCCGACATCGTCGATCGGCAGAAGGCTTTGCTCGCCACGCCACCGGCGTCCCGAGTTGCCGGATCCTGATCGACGAAGTGGCAGAGCGCCCGCCACTCGTCCTGGCCACCCGGAACCCCGGCAAGATCCGGGAGCTCACCGTCGTGCTCGGCGATCATTTCACCGTGCTCCCTCGGCCGGGTGACCTTCCCGAGACGATCGAGGACGGTGACACCCTGGTCGCCAACTCCATGAAGAAGGCGGTCGAGGTCGCCGAGCACACCGGGTCAACCGCGCTGGCCGACGACACTGGGCTCTTCGTGCACGCACTGGGCGGACAGCCCGGTGTTCGCAGCGCCCGATACGCCGGCCCCGACGGTGACAGCGGGGCCAACCGGGCCAAGATGCTCTCGGAGCTGGCCGGAATCGGCGACCGCAGGGCCTACTTCGAGACGATCATCGTCGTTCGGTTCGGCGCCATGGTGCCTTCGTGGCCCGCACTTCCCGAACCCCTTCGGCGAGGTGTGCCGGTGATCGGCTGGGGGCGCGTCAACGGCACGATCACCACTGAACCGAGAGGCGACGAGGGGTTCGGCTACGACCCGATCTTCCAGCCCGACGAAGGTCAGGGCGCCACGTTCGCCGAAATGACCCTGGCCGAGAAGCAGGCCATCAGCCACCGGGGACGGGCGCTGGTCGACGTGCAGTATATCCTCGGCCTCCGATAGGCCTGGTTGTCTCCTCAGCCTCCGGGAAGCCGTTCGTGGCCGGTGCGGACGGGGGGAGTCGAACCCCCAAGCCCGTGAGGGCGCCAGGACCTAAACCTGGTGCGTCTGCCAGTTCCGCCACGTCCGCATAACGTGTGTGGATGGGTGCCACGGTAGCCGATGCATCGGCGGTAGCCTGACCATTATGACAAGTCCTGTTCTGCTGCCAACCGCCGAAACGCCGAGCTCCAACTTCGGTTTTGACATCTTCCAGCAGCTGCTCAAGCAACGCATCGTCTTCCTTGGGCAGCAGGTTGATGACAACATCGCCAACGCCCTCGCCGCCCAGATTCTCTACCTGGCCGGCCAGGACAACGACAAGGACATCTGGCTCTACATCAACTCGCCCGGCGGCTCGGTCACGGCGGGTATGGCCATCTACGACACCATGCAGTTCGTCAAGCCCGACGTGGCCACCGTGTGCCTCGGCCTCGGGGCCTCGATGGGTCAGTTCCTGCTCACCGCCGGTGCCCCCGGCAAGCGCTACGCCCTTCCTCACGCCCGGATCCTGATGCACCAGCCGAGCGCCGGCGTGCAGGGCCAAGCGGCCGACATCGCCATCCAGGCCGAGAACCTCATCAACATCAAGAAGGAAATGGCCCAGCTGATCGCCGATCACGCGGGCCAGGACGTCGAGCGGATCATCGAGGACTCCGACCGCGACAAGTGGTTCACGGCCACCGAGGCCAAGGACTACGGCCTGCTGGATCACGTCATCACCCGCTCCGGTGAGCTCGCCGGCAGCGACGACGGCGGCGACGACGACTGACCGTCCGTCCAACCGTCGACCCCCAACGATGACGTCGTCCACCCCCGATGTCGGCGACGCCGGCTTCGACGCACCCTACGACGTCGGGTTCGATCTGCTCGTCGACCGGATCGCGACCGGTGGGTCCGCCCTCGGTTCGGGACCCGACGGGAGGGTGGTCTTCACCGAAGCGGCCATACCCGGCGAGGAACTCACCGCCGTGGCCACCGCCGTTCACCGATCCAGGATCGAGGCCCGGCCGGTCGACATCCGTCGTGCCTCCCCCGATCGGGTGGATCCTCCCTGCCGTCACGCCGGAAGCGACGATGCCGGGGAGCCGGCGTGCGGCGGCTGCGACTGGCAACACATCACACCCGACCGGCAGCGGGCGCTGCGGGTGGAGATCGTCGAGGACTGCCTTCGGCGTCTGGCCCGCCTCGACCCGCTGCCCCCGGTTCGATCCGGCCCCGAACTCCCGGCCGCCGGCTATCGCACCACGGTTCGAGCCGTGGTGGCGGGCGGCAGGGCCGGTTACCGCCGTCGACGGTCGCACGAGCCGCTCCTCGTCGACGAGTGTGTCATCGTCCATCCCCGCGTCGCCGAAGTCCTGCTCGAGGGCCGGTTCGGTCCGACCGCCATGGAGGTCGTCATTCGGGTCGGCGCCAACAGCGGTGAACGGATGGTGGTCGTCGATCCCGTTGCCGACGATGTGCTCGTCCCCGACGATGTCGTCGTGGTCGGACGTGATGAGCTGGCCGCCGGGCGACGCCCCCACATCCACGAGGAGTTGGGCGGTCTGCGCCTGCAGATATCCGCCGACTCGTTCTTCCAGTGTCGACCGGACGGGGCGCTGGTCATGGCCCGTGTAGTCGGCGATCTGTTGGCCCCGTTCGACGGTTCGATGCTCGACGCCTACTGCGGGGTCGGCCTCTTCGGCGCCCTGGCTGCGGTCGGCCGCCCGGTGATCGGTGTCGAGTCGAATCCGTCGGCTGCGGCCGATGCCCGTTGGAATCTCCAGCCGCATGGAAGGGTCGTCGAATCGACGGTCGAGCATTGGACGCCTGAACCCGTCGGTGTCGTCGTCGCCGATCCCGCCCGTTCCGGCCTCAGGGCCACGGCGTGCGACCGCTTCGTGGCAACCGGCGCCGCCGCCATTGCCCTGGTCAGCTGCGATCCGGCGTCACTGGCCCGGGACACGGTCCTGTTGGGCGAGCGGGGCTTCGGGCTCGAATCGGTCACGGTGATCGACCTGTTCGGGCATACGTCACACGTCGAGACGATCTCACTGTTCGTGCGGCGCTGATTCCGGCGATCAGCCGCTGCGGCCGCCGCGGCCGTCGGGGCTCCCGATGGACATGTAGGAGGCCCGCCAGTCGTGGCCGGGCCAGTGCACCGGCGCCTGGACGGTGGTCCGAGGCAGAAAGGCCGAATCGAACAGCCGGAGCGCCGTGTCGACCACGAGCCGCTGGTCCTCTCGGTTCCCCGGAGGTCCACACGGGTTGCCCAGGGGCACGTCGGTGAACACGAATCGGGCGACGGCGGCCTGCTCGACGATGTCACGTGCGCTGCCGATGACCACAGTCGGGAAACCCGCCTCCTCGAGGTGTCGTGCGACCAAACTCACGGTTTGGTGGCAGACCGGTCAAAGGGGAACGAGGAGCACCAGATCGACGTCGTCGTCGTCACACCAGGAGGCGATGGTCTCGGCGTCGGCTCGGGTCGATCGCTGGCTGTATGTGGTCGGAATGCAGAAGAACCGATCGTTGAGCGAGCCGAGACGGCCCTCGGCGGCGAACCCGGCCAGCGTCCGCAGGGGGAGAAACGACTCCACGTCGTCGGTGGTGGTGGCATCCTTGTGCCAGAAGAGATCGTCGGTGTACATCTGCTCGGGCGGCGGATCGGCGGCCACGGCCCGGACCGACTTCGCTGGCCTCGGGCCGTCGTGGCACTCGACCGGAAACGAGGTGGTCACCACGGCAAGACGGCTCGAGGCCACCGCCCGTTCCGGCTTGTGGAACGGAGCTGAATCGTTCGTCACCCAGCGGTAGGGCTGTTCGTAGCCTTTCGACGCGTAGTAGCGACGGGAACGATCGATGTAGCTCAGGGCGACCCGGTGGGCCGGATCGATCGTGCCATCGGCTTCCGCCATGCCATCCTCGTGGTTCGGCGGGATCGTCGCCTCGACATCGGTCATGGATCTCGAGCGTAGAACACGCGACGACGCCGACCACAAACACTGCAGCCTCATCGCCCGGCGGAAGCGCCCGACCCCGGTGCCGCGGCGTAGATGGCCCGGGTGTCGGTAGTATTGGTGGGTGCGGCTGCGGAGTTGGTGAAAGGCGGCCAGCCGGTGAATCCGACAAGATTGAAACATCTGCCCACGGCGGGTTGTCCGATGGGCTCGTGCGCAACGGTGGTGGTTGGTGGTACAGCTGCACAGTGGGCATCGATGGAGGCCGTGTTGGCGGTCGTCGAATCACGGCGTGACGCGAGTCGGGTTGTGCGTGCCGCCCGTGTGTGTGATGGTGTCGTTGGACCCACGACGATCGCAGTGAACAAGGCGAGATAGGAGATTCGGCTGTGGCCGAGACGGGAAACGAAAACGGGAAGGCGGACGATGGTCGTGACCGTGCGGCGAGTGGACCGCCGCCATCCTTTGGTCACACCAACCCCGAGTGGTCGACGAACGACTTCTCGGGTCTCGACCTGGGGGAGGACTCGGTCGACACCTCGGCCCGCCCGGTCCGCCGGTTGAACCTTCCTCCGCTGGCTCAGACCGGCGATGACGGAGGACTCACGGGTGGCCCCGGACCGGCGGATGCCGGTGTGTTCGCCTCGGTGCCCGATGACGAGAACCTGACGGTCAGCCCGTCGGCGGCGGCTGCTGATCGCACGTCGGTGCAACCGGTCCGTCCCAACGGTTCTGCCGGTAGCTTTCAACCGACGGCGTCGGCCCCCAAGCAGGGAACGCCGCCCCATCCGCTCACCGCGGCCCGAGGGCCCGGTACAGGCGCCGGGCCGAGCCGCGGCGACCAGGATCGGTACCGACCGGCCGTGGGAGGCGGATCGCCCTCAGGAGGCGACTACGGCGACTACACCACGGTCTACGAGGAGGACATGAGAGGGTTCGATGACCGGTTCGACAGTCTGGATCGCCGACAGGGCCCGCAGGCGGGAGGCCAGCGTCCCGGCGCTCCCGGCGGCCCGGGGCCCCGGCAGCCCGGCCGTCCTCAGCTGGAGCTGGCGCCGGCGCTGCCGGTGCAACAGGATCGCAGCCGCTGGATGATCCCGGTTGCGGCGTTGCTCGGCGTCCTGGCCCTGGCCGCCGGCTACTGGGTGTTCGTGCGCTCCAACGACGACCCGGCCACCTTCGCCGCCGATTCCGGCGATCTGGCCGCTGATCTGGTCGAGGAGGAACTGGAGGGTGATCCCGCCGCCGATGGTTCGACGGCGCCGACCGATCCGGCCGCCCCTGCCGTCCTCTCCGATTCGCCGGTGCTGACGCTCGAAGGTGCCGCCGACGGACCACTCGAGGTCGAGACCCAGTACGAGATGACGATCGACGGTGTCCCCAACGGCTCGCAGTACCTCGTCGTGGTCGATGACATCCCGCAGGAACCGGCCCTCGACTATCTGCCGGTGCTCATCCTGCCCGAGGGACGGCACACGATTTCGGTGACGGTCACCTCCGGTGGGCAGACGGCCAACACCAACCCGGTCGAGGTCTACGTACTCGCTCCCGAGCTGACCGCCACGCACCGGGCGAACCTGTCGTCGGTGAGCGTTGGCGATCAGGGCTGGGCCGAGGCGTTGAAGCAGTTCGACGAGTTCAGGGCCGCCGGCCACGAGAACCTCATGCTCTCACCGTCGGACCCCTACCCGAGCCTGCTGCCCGGATTCTGGAACCTGTATGTGGCCGGCTTCGCCGATAGCGCGGCGGCCATCGCCTACTGCGAGCAGTTCGAGCTGACCGTTCCCGATCAGTGCTATCCAGCACCGTTCGACCCCGCCGGACCGCCTCGCGACGGCTGATCCGGCACCTCGAATCGACCTCACCCGAGCGGCTGTTGCGACATGGTTCGCGGTCCAGCCGCCGGGGTGGCATCGTCGACCGATGCTGGCAGACTGTCCGACCGATGGGTTCTTCGACAGCGGCATCGACATTGCGGCTACGGGTGTGGCAACGACGGGCGCTGGACGCGTTCCTGGGTTCAGGGCAATCCGATTTCCTCGCCGTGGCCACCCCCGGTGCCGGCAAGACGACGTTCGCCTTGACCGCGGCCCGGATGACGATGGCCAACCTGCCGGGCCGTCTGGTGGTCGTGGCCCCGACCCGTCATCTGAAGGAGCAGTGGGCGGATGCCGCCCAGCGTTTCGGCCTCCACCTGGTGACCGATTGGCAGCCGGGCGACCTCATCCCGGCCGACGCCCATGGCGTCGTGACCACCTACCAGCAGGTGGGAAGCAGTCCGGAGCCGTTCTTCGCCCTGTCGCAGGGAGGTTTCGTCGTCCTCGACGAGATCCACCACGCCGGCGAGGAACGAACGTGGGGCGATGGTGTGCGTACGGCCTTCGACGGCGCCGGTCGGCGCCTGGCCCTCTCTGGTACCCCGTTCCGCTCCGACACCAACACCATCCCCTTCGTGCGCTACGACAACGACGTGGTGGTTCCCGACATCGAGTACGGGTACGGCGATGCCCTCGGAGACGGTCGAGTGGTTCGACCGGTGTACTTCCCGCGGTTCGGCGGCTTCATGGAGTGGACGGCCCCCGACGGGGCGGTGCTCGCCGCCTCGTTCGATGATGCGCTGGCCCGAACCTATGCCAACCAGCGGCTCCGGGCCGCACTGAGCCTGGAGGGGGAGTGGCTGCCGACCGTGATCGGGCACGCCAACGACCAGCTCATGAAGATCCGCACCAGCCACCCCGAGGCCGGCGGGTTGGTGATCGCCACCGACCAGGATCACGCCAGCGGGATCGCCGACCTGCTCCGTCGGCGGTTCGGTCAGAAGCCGATTGTGGCCACCAGCGAGGATCCCGACGCCTCGGCCCGGATCTCCCGGTTTGCCGGGAGCGCCGACCCGTGGATCGTGGCCGTCCGCATGGTCTCCGAGGGCGTCGACATCCCGCGGCTACGGGTCGCCGTCTACGCCACCACGACCACGACCGAGTTGTTCTTCCGTCAGGCGGTTGGCCGGATCGTGCGTCACATCGCCGGTCGGGGCCGGCAGCGGGCCTACATGTTCATCCCGGACGATGTCCGCCTTCGCCACTACGGCTTCACCATCGCCGATTCGCGCCGGCACAGTCTGAACAAGAACACCAGGGACTCGGACGACGACCGAACCCGCGATGCGGATACCGATCAGATGTCGCTGTTCTCCGTGCTTTCGGCCACCGCCACTGATGCGGATGCCGAACAGGATGTGCTCAGCGTGCACGACGAGCCGGGTGTCGATGACGACGAACACGCGGCCGGAGGTGATGGGGTCGACGAACAGCTCACCCTCGGTGCCCTCACACTCGATCTCGGGCAACTCCCGCCGCCGGCCCTCGGCGTCTCGTCATCATCGATGCCGTTCGGGGGGTTCGACCGCAACGAGCGCGATCGGTTGCGGCGAATGAACAACGATCTGACCAAGGAGCTGGTCGATCTCACCGGCCGACTCCACGCCCAGGTGAACGCCGAACTCAATCGGCGTGCCGGCATCGGCAAGGTTTCCGAGGCGTCGATCGTTCAGCTGAATCGTCGCAGTCGGGCCGCCGAGGACTGGCTGCGTCACGAACACCGGCGCGCTCGCTTCGCCCGCTTCACCTGATCCCTTGTACCGCCGACATGTTGCCGGACCTCCATGAATGTAGGCTGGTGTGTTGTGGAGATGGGCAACGCGGGCTCCGACCAATTGCTGCACGGCCGTAGCGGCCTCGATGGTTCCGACGATCTCGGTGGTCTCGACGTCACAACCGCCGAGGTGCCGGTGTTGGACCGGCCCCGAACGTCGGTGCTGGCCGACGACGGATCTCGTGGTGCCGGTGGATCCGGGGCGGCGATTTCGATCAGTCTGGAATCCAACGAGGTTCCGTTCCAGCAGCCGAATCTCCAGACCATTCCCGTCGAGCAGGGGGGTCGCGACTGGCGGGCCGCTGTCGCCGATGTCGGGAAGTGGCCACTCGTGGCGCTCGGCGCCGCCGCCGTCCTCGTGGCCGTGTTCGCGCTGTTCATCTCGCGCAACGGCCAGTCGCTGAGCGACGGCGAGTCGGCTGAAGCACCGTCGGCTGCGGAATCGGCGTCGGCGGCGGTTGCCGCCGACCAGATTGCCGGCGATGAATCCGACGACCCGTTCGGACGTTCCACGGGCACACTCGGGCCGGCGGAGGGCTCCGGATTCTTCAGCGGCCAGGTCGTCGAGCCCGACCGGTCCCTGACCGGCACCGATGTCGACTGGACACCGACAACGGTGGCGACCACCGCCCCGCCGACGACCGCCACCGCCGCGACAGCCGAGGCGTCTTCGACGACGGCAGCCGACACCACCGCCCCGCCGACGACCGCTGCCACCACGGAGTCGACGACTCCCACCACCGCCGAACCCGCCGGGCCGTGGGTTCGGGCCGTCGGCCCGGGAACGGGCGACGAATCCAATCCCGCCGTCGTTTCCGGGCGCGTCACGCTCGAAGCCCAAGGCTCAGACGAGCTCATGAGCTACCGATTCTTCGTCTACGTCCGCACCGACAAGGGTAAGTGGCGCCGGGTCGAACGGAGCCGGTGGCGGTCCGACCCCCGTTGGACGATCAACACCGACTCGTACGGGGGCCGTACGATTCGCTGGACCGTGGTCGGGTTGACCGAGTCCCGGAAACAGACCGACGAGAGCGCTCCGCTCTATCTCCAGGTGGGCGGCGGCAGGGACTAGGGCGAGCCGGTGCCGCCGCGGCCAGGGGTCTGGCCGAACTTCTTCTTTTCGAACCGGCGGCGGGCCAGCCATCCCATCGAAGCGAGGGCAGCCGCCGCCTCACGTTCGGCCTCGATCGAACGACGGGTGGCGTCGAGCCTGGCCTGACGCTCGTCCTCGGCCAGCGCCTGCTCCCGTTCGATCCGGGCTCGCAGTTCGGCCATCTTGGCGTCGGTCACCACTCGAGCGGATCGTTCGTCGCGGAGGCGGTCGACGGTCTGTTGCCGTTCGTATCGCTCCTCGGCCAGTTCTCGCACCATTCGCTGCTGACCGGCGGCCATGGCGGCCATGGCCCTTTGCGACTCCCGGGCCCGGGCCTCGGCCTCCGCCCGTTCCTCGTGGGCGCCCAAGAGACGATTGAGCAGCGCGCCGTCGACGATCTCGGCCACCGTGATCTCTTCGGTGGACTGCTCGTAGACACGGGTCGACAGATCATGGACGGGCTCTGGTCGATGCACCAGCTCCCGCCCGCCGTTCGACTCGTCGAGCGAATGGTCCTGTGGGCCGGCTTCGGTCACGGTGACGGCGGGGCCTCCGTCGGTGAGGTCAACCGCCGTCACCGTCCAGCCGTGACGATTCACGAGCTGGTCGACCATGCCGGCCGGAACGACCCAGGTCGGCCCATCCGGGGCGGCCACCTTGGCCGCCTCGGGTAGCGCGCCGGTCCGGATCATGCGCTTGAGCAGGTCAACGTCAACGCCGACCCGCCCGGACAGTTCAGTGAGAGTTACAACCTCGGTGGTCATGGAGCCTCCACGGCGGTCGAGCACGCCCCGCCCAGAGCGCTCAGGTAGGCCAAGAATCGGATGTCTACGACCGTCAAAATATGACCCCCCGTGGGGCCGAGGGTGGATGGGTCCGACCTGCTTGTCGGATGAGCCCTGGAACCGCCGCTCGCCCAGAGGATCCGCCGACTTTTACTTTTCGGTTACGGGCCCCGAGCGGCCATTCGAACTCAGGGCCGGTACTCCACACCGGGCAGCACGCACAGCATCTCGTAGAGAAGGTTGGCGGCCAGCAGCGACGTCGATCCCGACTGGTCGTAGGCCGGCGCCACCTCGACGAGGTCGCAGCCGACGACGTCGAGACCCCGGCAGCCCCGAATGATCTCGAGTGCCTGCACGGTCGTGAGCCCCCCGATTTCGGGGGTGCCGGTGCCGGGGGCGAATGCCGGATCGATGCCGTCGATGTCGAAGCTGAGGTAGACCGGGGCGCTGCCGCCGGCGCCGCCGACCCGTTCCCGAACCTCGGCCATCAGCGGTTCGAGCGAGCGGTGCCAGCATTCCTCGATCTGCACGACCCGGAAACCCTGCTCCC
>JAOUGG010000644.1 GCA_029857855.1 Acidimicrobiia bacterium
GAGGCACCATCGGCCCGTCCGAGTTGGCGTCTCCGCGACGCCATCGCCGCCATGGACCGTGCGGGAGCCGACCAGATCGCCGTGACCGACGGGGATGGTGGCTTCGTCGGGGTCGTCTACGAATCGGAGATCGTGAAGCTGGGCGAGATCCTCGATCAGACCGAGCACTGAGCAGGCGGAGCGGTGATCAGCCGACCCGGCGCGACAACGCCCCCGGCTTGGGCCGAGGGCGTCGAGTCGTTTGGCGTTCCGGGAATCGCCAGGACTTTGTGGCCGAGCCAACAGGAGCAGATCGGCCCCCTCTGTCAGTCGTAGGCTTCGACGTCTTCCTGGTTCTGTACCTGAGCGGCTTCCGGAGTGGTGGGAAGATCGAACGGATCTTCATCGAGACGTTCCATCAATGACTCGATGTCGTCTCCATCGCGCGAGCGCTTCAGAGCTCGTGCCTCTTCATAACGACGATGACGCCCCTTCTTCATGGGACACTCCTGCAAATCTCGGGGGTGGCGGGACGAACGGGTCTGCGTCCACGCCCCGGCCGGTAGACAGTTCTTTCAGTTTAGGCTGATCCACGATCACTTGGCGAAACGATCGCCTTGTCCATCGTAGTCGAATTCGGACCCGTTGACGGTCATGGTTTAGCTGTCAACGGGCGATTGCTGCGAGCCTCGAGCACGAGATGTCCATCCGTGTCGAAGGCAACGGCCGCCTCCCCGGAGACGAGCTGGGCGATCGGTTTGCCCACCATCCCCTGGCGCCAGCCGTGCTGAAGTCGGCATTCGGGATCCTGACGAAGCAGGCCTTCGATGTCGGCGCGGGTGGCCAGCAGGGCCGGATCGAGCTGGTTGTCGCGGGCCAACTGTGACACCCACGCTGTGACCAGAGTCACCACCGGACGGAGATGGCGAGGAAGTTCGGGCGCTCGCGTTTGGCGGGTCTTGTCCCGCTTCATTCTGAGCCCGGTCTGCACGGCGGAGAGCAGTTCGGTTCCCGCACCGTCGCGTAGATGACGGCTGTCGACGCCGCGCAGGGCCCGCAAATCGTTCATCGAACCCGGAGCCTGTTGTGCGACAGCCACGACGCCGAGATCGGACAGCACCTGGCGCACCGGAACATCGAGGTCGGCGGCCCGGCGTTCCCGCCATGCGGCGACCGCGGTCGCCACCATCTGCGACTTTCCGCGCAGCCCCCGGGCCTCCTTGATCCTGGTCACGGCTTCATCGGGCGGGCGCCGGTTGCGGGGTCTCGCCAGCAGCAGAGCGCACTCCTCCTCGACCCAGTCGGTACGACCGAGGGCCGACAACTCCGACCACAGGCGGTCGACGAGCGGGAGCAGGAACTCGACGTCGGAGGCGGCGTAACTAAGCTGATCGTCGGTGAGCGGGCGCCGGAGCCAGTCGGTGAGCCGGTCACCCTTCGGCAGGTCGACTCCGAGATAGCGATCCAACAGTGAGCTGAGCGATCCGGTCGAGACACCGAGAAACCCGGCGGCAATCTGGGTGTCGAGAAGACGTTGCGGCACGGTACCGCAGGCCAACTCCAGGACCTCAAGGTCCTGGATGCCGGCGTGAACGACGCAGAGCCCGTCACCGTCCAACAAGTCGGCGAGCGGCGCCGGGTCGACCTCGAGCGGATCGATCAGCCAGATCGCCGATCCGACGGTCAGCTGGATGAGCGCCACCTGAGGAAAGTAGGTGCGCTCCCGGTGGAATTCGGTGTCGATCGCATAGCGCTCGGCGGCGGATGCCTCGGACACCACACTCTTGAGCTCGGAGGTTGCTGTTACAAGTTCGTACACGGAATGGGAGGCGGTGCTTTCCGCAATGAGGCGGGCCCGGCAACCGACGACGTCGCGGGCGGAAGTGGCAAAACGGTAGCAGCGACGCCCGGATCGTGCGTCACCGGCGGCAAAGGGAGCAGCTCGGCACCCGTTTCACCGTCAGCGCTCGCGCAGACGGTCGAGTTCCGCCGGGGTGTCCGCGTCGGCGACCGACAGGCTGGGCAGCTCGACCCCGATCCAGGGTCCGACGTCGAGCGCGGCGCGAAATCGCCGCTCACCACCGTCCACCAGGCGACGAAGGGGAACGGCCCAGGCCGCCGGCCAGATGCCGACCGAGTGCAGGGGCTCACCGTCGACCGTTGCGACCACGGCGGTCCGGCGCCGATCCGGCTCATCGAGCGCATCACCGGCCGCGACCAGGACGCCCACCGCGGCCGACGTCAGGCGGGGAAGATCGCACGGAACCACCAGGACCCGCCCCTCTCTCGCCCACCGCAGGATGGTGGCGAGGGCGGCCAGCGGTCCTTCGCCGGGCCAGTGATCGGGCACGGTGATCAGGTTCAACCGGGATCCGGCCGATCCCCCGACGGCAACGACGGGATCGATCCCGGCGTCACGAAGCGCAGCGACCACGATCGCCCCCATCACGGAGTCGCCGATCTCGGCCAGTGCCTTGTCGGAACCGTACCGACTGGAGCGGCCGCCCAGCAGGACGGCGCCGACCAACCGGTCGTTCAAAGTCGGGACTCGACGGTTTCCCACGCCGGGTCGAGCTGACGAAGAAACACGGCGCACCGCTCGGCTTCCTCATGCTCGCCGATCTCGGCCGCCATACGACCGAGCCCGTGCAGTGATCGCAGAAACCCGCGATTCGATTCGTGTTCCCAGCGAACGTGCCCGCTGCCGCGCCAACCACTCTGCCGCAGTCGATCGAGGCCGCGGTGGTAGCCGACCCGGTAGGCGGCGTAGGCCTCGATCCGATCGCGGCCGAGGTCGCCGAGGGCGGCCCAGCCGAACAACGAGGAGGGATGGAGGGCGACAACGGCGGCGACACGGTCACGCCGCTCTTCGGCGGGAAGGTCGAGAGCCGACGCCAGATCATCGAGGACCGACTTGGACTCCGGTGCCAGCACCGTCTCCGGCAAACCTCCGGGGGACAGATTCACGTTCGACATGTGGTCAAGAGTACTTTCCCGGCGAACGATTCGAGCACCGACCGCG
>JAOUGG010000643.1 GCA_029857855.1 Acidimicrobiia bacterium
CGATCACGAACACGGGCCCGCGGTCCCGAGCCGGCACCTCAGAGTCGGACCGCCGGCGACGGGCTGTCGACAGCAGTTCGACGTCACGGTCGCCAACCGTGAAGCCCGCTCCCTCGGGACCGGAGTCGCGCTGGTTCGGCTGTTCGTCCGGCATCGTAGTCCAAGTAGACACCGCCCGGCGGCCGATCAAATGGCCGAAACGGGCTCCGGTGACCGCTACCCCGAGTGGTGGACCTCCTGGAGGCCGTAGACGGGTGTGTCGATGCCGGCCTGGCGGGCCTTCAACTGGAGCGCAAGGTACAGCGAGTAGTGGCGCGACTGGTGCAGGTTGCCGCCGTGGAACCACAGCGCCTCCTGCTGGGTCGGCTTCCACATGTTGCGCTGCTCGCCCTCCCACGGGCCGGGGTCCTTCGTGGTGTCGGAGCCGAGCCCCCACACCTTGCCCACCTTGTCGGCCACCTCCTGGGAGATCAGCTCGGCGGCCCACCCGTTCATCGAGCCGAAACCGGTGGCCAGCACGATCAGGTCGGCCGGCAACTCCTCGCCGTCGGTCAAGACGACGCTGTCGGGTTTGATCTCGGCGATGTTCACGCCGCTGCGCAGGCCGATCTTTCCGTCGATCACCAACTGTGAGGCGCCAACGTCGATGTAGTAGCCCGATCCCCGGCGCAGGTACTTCATGAACAGCCCGGAACCGTCGTCGCCGAAGTCGAGCATGAACCCGGCCTTCTCCAGGGCCTCGTAGAACTCGGCGTCCTCCTCGGCCATCTGCTCGTAGACGGGGATCTGGAAGGTGTGCATGATCCGGTAGGGGATGGAGGCGAAGATCATGTCGGCGGTGTGGGTGTCGATGCCGTTGGCCACCGCTTGTTCAGAGTAGAGGTCGCCCAGTGCCAGCCGCATCAGGGTGTCCGATCGGGCGATGTGGGTCGAGGATCGTTGGATCATCGTGACCGACGCTGCGCCGGATTCCCACAAGGCGGCGCAGATGTCATGAGCCGAGTTGTTGGAGCCCAGCACGATGCAGTTCTTCAGCCGGTACTCGTCGCTGGCCCGGTGGCGAGACGAATGGTGAATGTCACCCCGGAACGTGTTGGCCCCGGGGATGTCGGGGATGTTGGGCTTGCCCGACATGCCGGTGGCCAGCACCAACTGTTTCGGTTTGAGGGTGACCTCTTCGGTCGAGCCGTCGTCGCGGTGACGGCGCACGTTCACGGTCCACTCGCCGGCCTCCTCGTCGTAGGAAGCATTGACCGCTTCAGTGGAACCCCAGTAGTTGAGCTCCATCACTTTCGTGTAGTACTCGAGCCAGTCGCCGATCTTGTCCTTGGGGGCGAACACCGGCCAGTTCTCGGGGAACTTGATGTAGGGCAGGTGGTCGTACCACACCGGATCGTGGAGGCACAGTGACTTGTAGCGTTTCCGCCAGGAGTCGCCGGGCCGTGCGTTCTTCTCGATGATGATGGTGGGCACACCGAGCTGACGGAGGCGGGCCCCGAGAGCGATGCCGCCCTGGCCACCGCCGATGATCAGGGTGTAGGGCTGGGTCTCGTAGCCGAGCTCGGCGGCCTCCTTCTGCCGCTGCTCCAGCCAGGTCATCCGGTCGGGGTCGGCGCCGTGCTGCACCCCCATCGGACGGTTCTCGCCCCGCGGCTCCTCGTGGCCCTTCAGCTCGGTCATCGCGGTCAGCAGCGTCCAGCACTTGTCGCCCTGCAGACGGATGTGACCCTCGCCGCGGGCCACGGCGGTTTCGAAGGTGATCCAGGCGTCGGTGATGCCGTCGGCCTCGGTCGCCTCACCCCGAACCTGCCAGTTGGTGGGGGCGGTATCGGATGCCCGGGCCTCGAGCATGGCCCGAATATCGTCGCGGCCTTCCATCGTCTTGATGTTCCAGGTGAAGGTGACGAGGTCGCGCCAGTAGCAGTCGTCGGCGAAGAGCTCGGCGGCACCCGGATAGTTGGCGGCTGAGATGGCGGCGTCGAACTGGGCCAGCCAGTTGGCAACGGTTTCGGTCGGAGTGGACACGGATTCCCCCTTGTGAACGTTTGTACCCGGTGGTTCGACGACCGTTTTATCACACCGGTTGAACGCAACAAGAATGCGTGCGCCGTCCCGGTCCACGCATTCTGCGCGCGTCACGTGGGACTGGTTACCACCTGAGCTGCAAATTTCGGGAATGTTCGGTTCTGTGCACGTCAGGTGACACTGGGTGTCACCTCTGCTGCAAATTTCGGGAGGGGGAGGGTCAGGAGTCGATGGTTTGACGGGAGGGATCCCGCAGATCGATCACGATCGGCTCGGTCCCGGGCTCGTTGCCGCCCCCCGCCTCGGTCAGGTCGTACTCCCATCGGGACCGGAACGGCATGCCGCTGCGACCCGACTCCGGCCCCCGGGTCGGCGTCTTGACGCCAAGGATCTGGTGGACCTGGGTGTGGCCGTAGGCGAAGTTGACCGCGGTGGCCGCCATGTACAGACGCCAAACCCGCGCCTTGCCCTCGCCGGCCTCGGCCACCGCCGCGTCCCAGTTGTTCTCGAGGTTTGTGACCCAGTGTCGAAGCGTCAGGGCGTAGTGCTCCCGAAGGCTCTCCATGTGGCGGGCCTCGAACCCGGTCTCCTGCATGGCGGCGATCACCTTGCCCACCTCATGGAGTTCGCCGTCGGGAAACACGTAGCGGTGGATGAAGCTGTTGCGGCCGAGTGTCGTCTCCGGGCGGCGACGGAAACGACGGGGTGGCGACGGCTTGTGGCCGATCTGATGGTTCAGCAGCCGACCCTGCGGTGTCAGCTGATCCCGGAGCGTCACGAAGTAGCGCTTCAGATTGGCCAGCCCCACATGTTCGAACATTCCGACCGAGCTGATGGCGTCGTAGGGACCGTCGTTCAGGTCGCGGTAGTCCTGGATCCGGATCTCGATCTGGTTGCTCAGTCCGGCCTCGGCCACCCGCTCGCGGGCCAGCCACGCCTGGTTCTCCGAGATGGTGATGCCGACGACCTGCACCCC
>JAOUGG010000645.1 GCA_029857855.1 Acidimicrobiia bacterium
TCCACCACACTGCTCGGTCAGATCGACGCCGCCATCGGCGGCAAGACCGGTGTGAACCTGCCGGAAGGGAAGAATCTGCTCGGAGCGTTCTGGCAACCGACCGCCGTCATCTGCGAGATCGATGCGCTGGAGACCCTGCCCGCCAGGGAGTTCGTGTCCGGTATGGGCGAGCTCGCGAAGTACCACTTCATCGGCGGCGGCGAACTGGACCGCCTCCCGCTGGTGGAGCGGGTCGCGGCCGCGGCCCGGATCAAAGCCGACGTGGTGTCCGGCGACGAGCGTGAGGGAGGTCGACGGGCGATCCTTAACTACGGTCACACGCTCGCCCATGCGCTGGAGACCGCCGGCTCCTTCGATCTCCGCCACGGCGAAGCCGTGGGCATCGGCCTCGTGTACGCCGCCGAGCTGGCCCACCGACTCGGCCGGATCGACCGGGACCGGGTCGACGAGCATCGTCGCGTGGTGTCGCACTACGGCCTGAGCACCGACCTGCCGGATGGCTACGACCTCGACGAGCTGGTCGCCCTGTTCCGTCGTGACAAGAAGGCGCTCGACGGCACCACGTTCGTCCTCGACGGCCCGGAGGGCGTGGAGACCGCGGTGGTCGACGACCACGAGCTGCTCACCGATGTGCTCCGGACGATGGGAAAACGGAATGGCTGAGAACACCGCCGACGACCACGGCGGCACCCGGATGCCGCCCATGGAGGTGGCCGGCCGGGCGGCGCGGGTGTGGGCCGCGGTTGCGGACCGGTGCGACCTGTTCATCGTCACCAAACCGGCGAACGTGCGCTGGTTGACCGGTTTCACCGGTTCCAACGGCGCCGTGATGGTCACCGCGGACGGCTTGACCGTCGCCACCGACGCCCGCTACGGCGAACAGGTGGTCCAACAGCTCGACGAGGCCTCGGTCGACGCCACCGTCGTGACCCAACGTGACGTGCTCGGGGCGATGCTCGACATCGCCGGGCAACAGGCCACGGTCGGTTTGGAGAGCCATCACGTGACCTGGCAGCAGCGGGAACGAGCCGTGGATCTCCTCGGTCCGGAGAGCGTGGTCCCCGTCGAGCGTGCCGTCGAGCGTGCACGCGAGACGAAGGACGCCGGGGAGCTGGCCCGGCTCTCCCGCGCCGCGTCCATCGCCGATCGCGCCCTCGGCTCGGTGCTGGCCGACCTGCCCGGCTCCGTCACCGAGCGGATGATCGCCCGGCGGCTGGAAGCGACCATGATCGATCTCGGGGCCGACGATGTCAGTTTCCCGACCATCGTCGCCGCCGGACCCAACAGCGCCCGTCCCCACGCCGTTCCGTCGGATCGGGAACTGGCACTCGGCGACCTGCTGGTCATCGACATGGGCGCCGCCGTCGATGGCTACGGCAGCGACATGACCCGAACGTTCGCCGTCGGCTCCTTCACCGTCGAGACCGAGACCATGTACCGGGCCGTCGAGGCGGCCCAGCGGGCCGGTGTCGCCAGGGTCGCCGCCGGGGTCACCACCGACGCGATCGACGCCGCCTGTCGAGCCGTGCTCGCCGAGCGGGGCCTGGCCGAGGAGTTCGTGCACGGTACGGGCCACGGGATCGGACTGGAGATCCACGAAACGCCCTTCCTCGGCAAGACGGACCCGGCTGAGCTCCGGGCCGATCACGTGGTGACGGTCGAACCCGGCGTTTACCGGGCCGGTGTCGGTGGCGTGCGAATCGAGGACTCCGTGGTCGTCACGGCCGACGGCTGCCGGCCCATCACCAACAGCCCGAAGGACCCGACTCTCGGCTGGCGTCCGGCTCGTTGACCGGCCGGCACCACGGGCCGCCGGGCGGGCGGCGCCAGTAGGGTGGTGGGGCCGGAGAGTCGCCCCGATACCGTTACGTCGCCTGCGGTCGACACCGGTTGGACCCTCGCCGATGCGGAGAAGAGAGAAGTTCCATGGCATCCATCAGCACCAACGACTTCAAGAACGGGATGACCGTCGAATTGTCCGATGGCCTTTTCCAGATTCAGGAGTTCCAGCACGTCAAGCCGGGCAAGGGCGGCGCCTTCGTTCGCTCGACCCTGCGCAACGTCCGCACCGGCGCCGTCGTCGATCGGACTTTCCGGGCCGGCGAGAAGATGGAGAGCGCCTACATCGAAAAGCGCGAGAAGCAGTATCTGTACCGTGACGGAACCGATTTCGCCGTCATGGACTCCGAGACCTTCGAGCAGCGTTCGGTCTCGGTGGAGGCCTTGGGCGACGCCGCCAACTACCTCGTCGAGGGTCAGCCCATCGTGTTCCTGATGTACGGCGACGAGATCATCGGCACGGACCTCCCGGCCTCGGTCGAACTCGAGGTCACCGAGACCGAGCCCGGCATCCAGGGTGATCGTGTCTCCGGGGCGCGCAAGCCGGCCACTCTCCAGACCGGGCTCGTCGTCCAGGTCCCCCTCTTCGTGAACATCGGAGACCGGATCAAGGTCGACACCCGCTCCGGCGAGTACCAGACCCGGGCGTGACCACCGGTTCGCCGGGTGACGGCTCCGGGGGCTTCACCGCCGATCGCAGTCGGCGCGAGTCCCGAGAACGCACCGTCGAACTGGCCTACGAGGCCGCGATCCGCGGGCTCACGGTCGACGAGATGCTGGCCACCCTGATACTGCCGGCTCCGCCGTTCGCGGTCGAACTCCTCCGGCGCAGCGAACGTCACCAGGAGGAATCCGACCGTTTGATCGAGGGCCGCGCCACCGGCTGGACGCTCGCTCGAATGCCCGTCCTCGACCTGGTCATCATGCGGCTGGCCGTGGCCGAGCTGATCGACGGGGAGACTCCGAAGGGTGTGGTGCTCTCGGAGGCGGTCGAGCTGGCCGGTCGCTACTCGACCGATGAATCGAGCCGCTTTGTGAACGGTGTCCTGGCCGCGGTCGCCGCCGATCTCGCCGCTGACCGTCGAGAGGGATCTCCCGAGTCGACCTGAAGGCCGATCGTCGGGCCGATCGGCCTCACAACACCGGGTGCGAGGTCGAT
>JAOUGG010000040.1 GCA_029857855.1 Acidimicrobiia bacterium
CGATCACCTTCGAGCACAACCACATCCATCACCTCGGTCAGGTCGGCGTCGCGACCGGCGGTGCCGAAACCGCCACCGGATATGAACCGTCGTCGGCCACCGTGATTCGGTGCAACACGATCCACCACACCGGCATGCTCGACCACGAGTTCGGCGAGGGCGTCTACGTCGGGACCGGACGCACCGGTGCCGTGGACCGCACCTCCGGAGTCCTGATCGAAGGTAATGAGATCCACTCGATCGCCAACGAGGCCGTCGACGTCAAGCGCTACACCACCGACGTCACGATCCGCCACAACCTCATCCACGACGTCACCCCCTACTACGGCGGCGCCATCTCGCTCGGCTTGAACAAGAACAACTGGGGTCCCGCCAACTACCTGGTCGAGTACAACCGGATCTGGAACGTTTCCTCGGGCCGCCACTACGCCCAGGCCATCGCCGTGGCCCACGGGCCCACGGTGATCCGCAACAACCTCATCTGGAACGTCGACACCCGTCTCACCGACTCCTGGCCATGGACCGCCACGATCCAGGTCCACGGGGACGACAGTAGTGCCGACTGGGCCTACGGGTTCGGGAACCCGGCGGCCACCCGGGTCGACATCGTCGACAACACGATCATCGGCTGCAACCAGGGCTGCATCGACAGCCACACCGAGCCTGGTCAGATCAAACCGACGCTGACGATCCAATCCAACATGGTCGATCGCGCCTCGACCGGCGACGCCACCAACAGCAGCGACATCGTCGTGTCGGCCGCCGACCTACTCGGACCGGTGACCGGAACGGCCGACAGGGGATCCGGTCCCGGGTCCGGCATCCAGCTCCCCACACTTCCGCCGCCAACGACCACACCCCCCTCGCCCCAACCCACAACCGCTGCGCCGCCGACCACGTTCGCCGCCGCACCGACAACGCCGACGTCGGCCGCCGGGAAGCCGGGATTCTCCGCCCCACCCTCCACCGGGGCTCGAACCGGCTCGGCGCCACAATCGCGCCCGAGCACCGGGGCACCATCGATTCCGGTCACACGGCCGCCGGCTCCGTCGTCGTCCGCTCCGACACGAAACGAAACCGGACGATCGGGCACCAAGCCCTTCATCGATCCGAACCCGAACGCCGGAGCGGGGCCGAGCTCAACGGATGTCGCTACGACGGTACGGCAGCCGGATTCGGCCTCGACCACCCGTGCGGCGACGGACCCGCGGACCACACCAGTGGTGGCGGACCGGTGGCGCAGGAGCCCCTCCGACCTCCGGGTGTTCCTCGACGCCAATCTCGGACCCGACGTTCAAACCGGCGCGAGTCCGACGGCAACAACGGAGCTGCGGTCTCCTGACGATCCGGATTGGCTGGTCGCGTTGATGACGCCCCGACCCCCGGTCGAACCGGCCGGGCGAAGCACACCGACCATTGCGGCCCGGCCGGTCGACCGACCGGCCGGCAACACCACGACCGCCCCGGACCGATCCGGCGCAAACAAGTCCGCAAGCCGCAACGCCAATGGTGATCTACCGAGCACCACCCTGCCCGGCGCCACCACGGGTCTGGCAACGACGAGTACCCAACCGCCTGTCCAAGCCGCTCAGTGACCGGACCGTCATTGCCGACACGACCGGCAATAGGATGAGAGCCGGTTCCCGAGAGCCGGTCCGGGAGTGACGCACTCGCGCATTCGAAGCAGTCCGGAGTCTCCACGAGATCCAGCGAAGCGTCGTCGGCGCCAAGACAACCAAGAGAGTCGTGAGCACCTACGAGATCCTGAGTCTGATCGATCATCTGCCCGACCCGGAGACCGGCCACCTGCCGAGCCAACGGGAGCGGATCCAGTCGGTGGTCCACCATGCGGTGGCCACCGAGACGCTCGGGTTCGCCGGGTTCAACGTCGGTGAACACCACTTCGGCCGCTATATCATGCCGGCCCCGGAGCTGCTCCTCAGTTCGGTGGCCGCCCGCACCTCCCGAATTCGGCTCGGCACCTCGGTGTCGTTGCTGGCCAACCTCGATCCGGTCCGGTTCGCCGAGCAACTTGCGGTGCTCGACGTCCTGTCCGACGGACGTATCGAGGTCACGTTCGCCC
Source organism: Acidimicrobiia bacterium (assembly GCA_029857855.1). Taxonomy (GTDB): domain Bacteria; phylum Actinomycetota; class Acidimicrobiia; order Acidimicrobiales; family SZUA-35; genus JAHELU01. The sequence goes on from JAOUGG010000040.1 coordinate 2,084, forward strand.
GGGGGGCATCCGAGACCACCGCCCGGGCGTTCGGCACCGAAAGCTTCGAAGAGCTTCGACCAAAGTTCGACGAGTCGTTGCGGTTGGTGCTGCGGCTGCTCGAAGAGGAGAGTGTCTCCTGGTCGGGTGAGCATCGCACGCCGCTCGTCGACGTCAGGCTCGAACCCCGGCCGCTCCAGCAGGCCCGCGAGATGATCTGGGTCGGGGGAGGGCTCTCCACGATCTCGGCCGACCTGGCGGCGGATCTCGGTCTGCGATTCATGCTCCCGAGCCTGTTCCGCTGGCCCGAGGACTACCGCGATATCGTGGCCCGCTACCGGCGGCGGGCGTCGGCCAACGGCTTCACTGACGGCATCGAGGTCGGCTTTCCCACCTACATACACGTCGCCCCGAGTTCGCAGCTGGCGCGACGACGCTGGCGCCCGTACCTCGAGTCGTACCGCGACTTCGCCATGTCGTTGCGAGGCAGCTTCGGTCGACCGGTCGACTACGACTCCCTGCTGGAGGGTCCGGCCATCGCCGGCAGCCCGGCCGAGGTGGTGGAACGCATCGGCGAGATCGATCAGACCCTCGGACTCGACCGCCAGCTCTTCCTCCTCGACATCGGCGGCCTGCCCGAGCCGCTGCTCCGTGAGTCGATGGAGCTGTTGGCCAATGGCCTCGAGTTGGCCTGAACGTCTAACCTGAGCGCGTGGACATCGTCGAGTCGATAGCCGATCGCCGAATTCGAGAAGCCCGGGCTGCCGGCCTGTTCGACAACCTGGCGGGGCGAGGCCAACCGATTGCCGACATCGACCAGGAACGCCCCCCGGGTTGGTGGGCCGACCGCCTGGTCGAGCGCGAACGTCTGAAGCTGCAATGAGGGTCGCACTGTTCGCCACGTGCCTGGTCGATGCCATGTCGCCCGGCGTCGGGAAGGCGACCGTCGAGGTGCTGGAGCGACTGGGCTGCACCGTCGAGTTCCCGATGGGCCAGACGTGTTGCGGTCAGATGCACACCAACACCGGATACCCCGATCAGGCGGCCCCGATGGTGGCCGGCTTCCAGGAGGCGTTCGCCGACCACGAATACATCGTGGCCCCCAGTGGGTCCTGCGTGGCGTCGGTCAAACACCAGCACGAGTGGATCGCCGCCGGCCAGCTCACCGACCGCCACGTGACGGAGGCCCGCCGGCTGGCCGACCGGACCTACGAACTGTCCCAGTTCATCGTCGATGTGCTCGGCGTGACCGACGTCGGCGCCTTCTACCCGCACCGGGTCACGTACCACCCGGCCTGCCACGCCACCCGCATGCTGGGTGTCGGTGACCGCCCACTCCAGCTGCTGCGGGCTGTACGGGGACTCGAATTGGTCGAGCTGCCGGAGGCAACGAGCTGCTGCGGCTTCGGCGGCACGTTCTCGTTCAAGAACGCCGATGTGTCGAGCGCCATGCTGACCGACAAGATCCACCACGTTCTCTCGACCGCGGCCGAGAGTTGTGTCGCCGTCGACGCCTCCTGCCTGCTCCACATCGGCGGCGGCCTCTCCCGCAACCGGACCGGGGTCACCACCGTCCATTTGGCTGAGGTACTGGCCGCTACGGAGGCGCCGTGAGCACGACCGACCAGCCGGCCGGCAAAGCGGAGATAACCCAGTGGCCCCGGGCGACCAACACGGGTCACCTCCACGGCGACTACTTCCCGCGGGCGGCGCGGGTCGCGCTGGCCGACCCTCAGCTCCGACGAAACATCGGCAACGCCACCACCATCATCCGCGAAAAGCGTGGGTCGGTTGTCGCCGAACTCGACGACTGGGCCGAACTGCGGGCGGCCGGGGCGGCGATCAAGGACGCGACGATGGCCGACCTCGGCGATCATCTCGAACGGCTGGAGACCGAAGTCGCCGCCCGGGGCGGCGTCGTACATTGGGCGGCCGACGCCGATGAGGCCAACCGGATCGTGATCGAGATCGCCCGACGGGCCGAGGCCCGCGACGTGGTCAAGGTGAAGTCGATGGCCACCCAGGAGATCGGACTCAACGAGGCCCTGGCCGAGGCCGGCATCTCGGCCTGGGAAACCGATCTGGCCGAGCTGATCGTGCAACTGGGTGACGACATGCCCAGCCACATCCTGGTTCCGGCCATCCACCGCAACCGCTCCGAGATCCGTGACATCTTTCGCCGGGAGATGGGCAACGTCGGCGTGCCCGCCCCCGACGGCCTCACCGACGACCCCCCGGCCCTGGCCGAAGCGGCACGGATCCACCTCCGCAACCGGTTCCTGACCACCGACATGGCCATCTCGGGCGCCAATTTCGGGGTGGCCGAAACCGGGACCGTGATGGTCGTCGAATCGGAGGGCAACGGCCGCATGTGTCTCACCCTGCCGAGGGTGCTCGTCACGGTCATGGGCATCGAGAAACTCATCCCCACCTGGCGGGACCTCGAGGTCTACCTGCAGCTCCTGCCCCGGTCCAGCACCGGCGAACGGATGAACCCCTACACCACCATGTGGACGGGCGTGACCCAGGGCGACGGGCCGGAGGAGTTCCACCTCGTGCTCCTCGACAACGGCCGCTCCACGATCCTGGCCGACCCCGAAGGTCGCCCGGCGCTGCGCTGCATCCGCTGCTCCGCCTGCCTCAACGTGTGCCCGGTCTACGAGCGAACCGGAGGCCACGCCTACGGCTCGATCTACCCCGGCCCGATCGGTGCCGTGCTGTCGCCGCAGCTCACCGGAGTGGCCGACAATCCGTCGCTGCCCTTCGCGTCGACGCTGTGCGGCGCGTGCTACGAGGTCTGCCCGGTTGCGATCGACATCCCGACCATGCTGGTGAGCCTACGGGCCAAGGTTGCCGCCGATCCCGACAGCGGCGACGCCCGGGAGCGCGCGGTGTTCCGATCGGCGGCCTGGGCGATGTCCCGTCCGCAGCGTTGGACGAGGCTGCTCCGGTTGATGCGGCTCGGCCGTTTCCTGGCCCGCCGGGGCTCTTTTCGGAACCTCCCACCCCCGTTCAACGGCTGGACCGCCACCCGTGATCTACCGGCGCCGCCCGATCAATCGTTCCGCGACTGGTGGACGGCGCAACGGGACGGAGGTGGCGATGCCTGACCGGCAACTTGTTGACACACCATTTGTTCCCGCCACCCGGACATCCCGGCAGGCCATTCTCGATCGGGTACGGGCCGCCACCGCCGGCTTCGAACCGGCGCCCGTCCGCCGGGACTACCGGCAGGCCGGCGCGCACCCCCAGCCCGATCCCGAGACACTGCTCGAGGTGCTCATCGACCGACTGGTCGACTACAAAGCCGAGGTCACCCAGTGTGCGATCACCGATGTGCACACCGCCGTCACCGCCTTCCTCTCGGCTGAAGAAGCGGTGCGGGTCGTGGTACCCGATGGCTTTCCCGACGAGTGGTTGGCGGGCTCGACCGATTCCGAATCGGGCCTGGTCCGGCTCGACGACACGGGACCGCTCACGGTCGACGAGCTCGATGCGGCCGACGGGGTGGTCACCACCTGTGCCGTCGCAGTGGCCGAGACCGGCACCATCGTGCTCGATGCCGGGGCGGGCCAGGGCCGACGGGCCCTCACCCTGCTTCCGGATCTGCATGTCGTGGTGGTGACAGCCGATCAAGTGGTGGCCCGGGTGCCCGATGCGCTCGGCAGGCTGGATCCCCGCCGTCCACTGACGTGGATCAGCGGGCCGTCGGCGACCAGCGACATCGAACTCAACCGGGTCGAGGGCGTACACGGCCCGCGCCGCCTCCGGGTCGTGGTGGCCGAGTCCGGCTAGCGTAGGCTGGCCAAATCCGCGGCCGCCCACGGTCGACGGTTCGGTGCATGTCAGGGAGGTCACATGGCGCAGGGACACGACGATCCCGGATCGGTTGAGAACCGCCACTACGACTTCGTCGTCGTCGGCGGGGGATCTGCGGGCTCGGCGATCGCCAACCGCCTGAGCGCCGACCCGTCCAACCGAGTCCTCGTGCTGGAGGCGGGTCGCCCCGACTACCGGTGGGACGTCTTCATCCACATGCCCGCCGCGCTCACGTACCCGATCGGCAGCCGGTTCTACGACTGGAAATACGAGACCGAGCCCGAGCCGTTCATGGGTGGTCGACGGGTCTATCACGCCCGGGGCAAGGTGCTCGGCGGATCGAGCAGCATCAACGGCATGATCTTCCAGCGGGGGAACCCGATGGACTACCAGAAATGGGCGGCCATGCCCGGCCTCGAGAATTGGAGCTACGCCCACTGCCTGCCCTACTTCAAACGCATGGAGACCTGCCTCGCCGGGGCCGACGAGTGGCGCGGCGGCGACGGACCGCTGATCCTGGAACGGGGCCCGGCCGCCTCGCCCTTGTTCCAGGCCTGGCTCGACGCCGGGCCCCAGGCCGGGTTCAGCCGCACCACCGACGTGAACGGCTACCGCCAGGAGGGGTTCGCCGCCTTCGACAAGAACGTGTACCGGGGCCGGAGGTTGAGCGCGGCCCGCGCCTATCTCCACCCGGTCATGGACCGCCCCAACCTCGACGTCGTCACCCGCGCCCTGACCACCAGGATCGACTTCGACGGCAACCGGGCCGTCGGCGTCACCTACCGACACCGGCGGCGTAAACATTCAGTGAAGGCCGCCAACGTGATCTCCTGCGGCGGTGCGTTCAACACGCCCCAGCTGCTGCAACTGTCGGGGGTGGGCGATCCGGAGCATCTTCGGTCGGTCGGGGTCGACACCGTGGCGTCGCTACCCGGCGTCGGCGAGAACCTGAAGGATCACCTGGAGGTCTACATCCAGTTCGCCTGCACCGAACCGGTGTCGATGCAGCCGCACCTGGCCAACTGGCGGAAGCCGTGGATCGGGCTTCAGTGGTTGGCCCGACGCGGCCCGGCGGCCACCAACCACTTCGAGGCAGGCGCCTTCGTCCGCAGCAATCCGACCGAGACCTACCCGAACCTCATGTTCCACTTCCTTCCCATCGCCATACGCTACGACGGCACCGCCCCGACCGATGGTCACGGCTATCAGGTTCACGTCGGTCCGATGTACTCGGACTCGAAAGGGACCGTGAAGATCCGATCCACCGACCCGACGGACAAGCCGGCGATCCTGTTCAACTACCTGTCGACCGAACAGGACCGGCGGGAGTGGATCGAAGCGGTTCGGGTGACCCGCGACATCCTCAACCAGGCGGCGTTCGACCCCTACAACGGCGGGGAGATCTCGCCCGGACCGTCGGTCGAGACCGATCAGGAGATCATGGACTGGGTGGCCCGCGACGCCGAGACGGCGCTGCATCCGTCGTGCACCGCCCGGATGGGCACTGACGATCTGGCGGTGGTCGATCCGGCCACGATGGCGGTTCACAACACCTCGAACCTGTTTGTGGTCGACGCCTCGGTCATGCCGGAGATCACCAACGGGAACATCTACGCCCCCACGATGATGATCGCCGAGAAGGCCGCTGATCTGATCCTCGGCAACACCCCGCTGGCGGTCGAGCACGTGGAGGTCCACCAGGGTGGCTGACCCCGACGGGGTGATCGTCGTGGCCGGTGCGGCCGGGGGCATCGGTCGGGCCGTGGTGGCCGACTGCCTGGCCCGGTCGGCCAAGGTCGCGGGCCTCGTCCATCGCCCGTCGCCGGACCCCATGGGGTCGGTGCCCGAGTTCGTGGTCGACATCACCGACCGAACCGCCGTGTTCGCGGCCATCGACCGGGTGGCCGAGGAGGTCGGGTCGATCGCCGGTCTGGTCAACACCTCCGCCGTGCAGGATCTTGGCCGGCTCGATGAGCTGAGCGACACAGACTGGAACACGATGATCGCGGTGAACCTCACCGGTGCCCACCATCTCACCCAGGCCGTGGCGGCCTCGATGGCGAACGCAGGCCAGGTGAGCGGTTCGATCGTCCACATCGCCTCGATCGAGGGCCATCGCCCGGCCCCGGCCCACGGTCACTACGGCGCATCGAAGGCGGCACTGATCTCCTACGTGAAGTCGGCAGCCGCCGAACTGGGTCCTGCCGGTGTGCGGGTCAACTCGATCTCGCCGGGCCTGTGCCACCGAGCCGGTCTCGAAGCCGACTGGCCCGACGGCGTCGAACGGTGGCGGAGGACCGCCCCGTTGGGCCGCCTCGTCGCCGCCGCCGAGGTGGCGCGTGTCTGCTGGTTTTTCCTGTCCGACCAGTCAGCCGCCGTGACCGGTGCCGACCTCGTCGTCGACGCCGGGGTGATGGCCACGGCGGGCTGGTAGAACAAACATCTGAAGGATTGTCCGTGCTGAAACCCCGAACCCTCTCAACTGGCTGGACCGATCTCGATCCGGGCCCGCTCGACCTCACCGATCCGGTCCACGCATGCTGCCACGGCTCGCGGCTCCTCGGCCGGGAACCGTCGTTCGTGTTGCACGGCGGCGGCAACACATCGGTCAAACACCGGTGGGACGACATCACCGGACGGACCGTCGACGCCCTGTACGTGAAGGGCTCCGGCTGGGATCTGGCCACGATCGAGCCCGCCGGCTTCGCCCCGCTCCGGCTCAGCCGCCTCCACGAACTCCTCGACCTCGACCAGCTCTCCGATCCCGACATGACCCGGGAGCTGGCGGCGTCCAAACTCGATCCGGCCGCCCCCCAGCCATCGGTGGAGGCGCTCCTCCACGCCTACCTGCCGTTCCCGGCTGTCCAGCATTCCCACGCCGATGCGATCGTGGCCATGACCAACACCGCCGACGGTGAGGCCAACTGCCGGGAGATCTACGGCGACGACGTGGTCGTCATCCCTTATGTGATGCCCGGGTTCGATCTCGCCCGCAAGGTGCGGGAGCTGTGGCCGGAGCAGGCCGGTGGCCACACCGTCGGCATGGTGCTGCTCAACCACGGGCTGTTCACCTTCGGTGCCGACACCGAGCAGGCGCTGGCTCGCCACGTCGATCTGATCGAGCAGTGCGAGTCGTGGCTCCGGGAGCAGCACACGCCGCCGACGGGCGCCCCTCCGCCGGCCGTTCCTGCAATCGATCGACTCGACCTCTGCCGGATCAGAACCGACGTCTCGGCCGCCGCCGACCGTCCAATGATCGCCACCAGCCATCGAGGCGATGATGTTGCCGCTCTGTTGGCCCGTGACGATTGGGCCGACCTCTCGCAGCGGGGACCGCTGACCCCTGATCATGTGCTGCGAACCAAACGGCTGCCGCAGGTCGGCCGCGACGTCGCCGCATACGTGGCCGACTATCGGCGGTACTTCGACGACAACCAGGAGCGGGCCCGTGAGGCCGGGCGGGGCGACCTGACCATGCTCGACCCCGCGCCGCGAGTCGTGCTCGACGACGTCCTCGGCCTCATCACCATCGGTCGGACACGGACCGAATCCGACATCGTGGCCGACATCTACCACCACACCATCGACGTGGTCACCACCGTCGAGGACGACCTGGGCGGCTATGTCGCACTCGACGCCGCCGACCTCTTCGACTGTGAGTACTGGGACCTCGAACAGGCGAAGCTCCGCCGGCAGGGTGCACCACCGCCGCTGGCCGGGCAGGTCGCCGTGGTCACCGGCGCCGCGTCCGGAATCGGGCGGGCCTGCGCCGCGGAACTGATCGCTCAGGGAGCGGCCGTCGTTGGGCTCGATCTGTCCGACGAGACCGCCGCAACCTTCGATCGGTCGGGATGGCTCGGGCTGCAGGTCGACGTGACCGACGAAGCGGCTGTTGACGGCGCTCTCGACGCCGCCGTGAGTTCCTTCGGAGGTGTGGACATCGTCGTCGTCTGTGCCGGGGTTTTCGCCGCCTCGCTCCCCATCGACGCGCTCGACGGCGAAACCTGGAGCCGCACCCAGGCCGTCAACGTGGATTCCGTGGTCACGCTGTTCAGCAAGGTCCATCCGCTCCTGCAGCTTTCGCCGGTCGACGGGCGGGTGGTGGTCGTCGGATCGAAGAACGTGGCCGCCCCCGGGCGGGGTGCCGCGGCCTACTCGGCGTCGAAGGCGGCGCTGACCCAGCTAGCTCGCGTCGCGGCGCTCGAATGGGCCGAGGACGGCATTCGGGTGAACGTCGTCCACCCGGACGCCGTGTTCGACACCGGCTTGTGGTCGGACGAGCTGGTGGCCCAGCGGGCCGAGAGCTACGGGATGACACCGGAGGACTACAAGCGACGGAATCTACTCCGAACGGAGGTCACCTCGATCACCGTGGCCCGGGCGGTCGTCTCGCTGTGTGGCCCGGCGTTCGCCGCGACCACCGGCGCCCAGATTCCGATCGATGGCGGCAGCGACCGGGTCGTGTAGCTCGCGAGGGAGACGATTGACAATGCAGACCATCAGCTGGAACGACGACGCGATCGACCTGATCGACCAGACCAAACTGCCCCATGAGCTGACCGTGTTTCGGGCCACCACCGTGGCCCAGCTCGTCGACGCCATAAAACGACTGGTGGTGCGAGGCGCACCGGCCATCGGGGTCGCCGGCGGCTACGGCGTGGTGCTGGCCATGGGCGAGGCCGATCCGACGACCGACCCGGAGGCGTTCGCCCGGCTCGTCGACGAGGTTCGCAACGCTCGCCCCACGGCTGTGAACCTGGCGGTACGGGTTGACGAGGTCCTGACCGCCG
>JAOUGG010000041.1 GCA_029857855.1 Acidimicrobiia bacterium
ATCGGGTCGGGCTGGCCGATCGTGCTGATTCGTTGACCCAGGAGCTGTCGGGCGGGAACCAGCAGCGGGTTCAACTGGCCGTCGCCCTGGTCCACGACCCCGATCTGCTTATTCTCGACGAGCCGTTCTCCGGGCTCGATCCGGTGGCTGTCGAAGCCTTACGGGCCATCATCTCCGAGCGGGCCGACGATGGCGCAGGCGTGCTGTTCTCGTCGCATCAACTCGAACTTGTCGAAGGGTTGTGCGATGAGGTCGTCGTGATCGCTCAGGGTCGCCAGGTGGCCGCCGGGCTGATTCGTGACCTGCGGGCCGCCTCACCCCGTCGGCGTCTGCGGGTCCAGTGGCGGCAGCCCGTCGGCGATTGGCGGCCGACCGCGGGCTCGCTGGTCGAGTTCGACGGCGTGAGTGCCGAGCTTGATCTCACGGTCGACGCCGACTTCGAGGCGGCCATTGCCCACGCCATGTCGGCCGGGCCCGTCAGTGAGATCGGCATCGAACCTCCCGGGCTCGACGAGATGTTCTCCCACTGGGTCGCCGCATCGTCGTCACCCTCGGACCGGGCCGACCCCGGGAGCGCCCCATGATTTGGACCATCGCGCAACGGGAGCTGGTGACCCGGCTTCGATCCCGGGCGTTGCAGGCCATCACCGGCATCATGCTGTTCGGCGTCATCGGGCTGGTGGTGGCGCTGTCGTTCTTCAACCCCTCGGATGACAAGCGGGAGGTCACCGTCGGACTGACTGGTTCCGGCACCGATCTGGCCGCGGCCCTGGAGGTCGGCACCGACCTGCTCGACGTCACCACCCTGCCGGTCGACCTCGCCGGCACAACGGGGCCCGGCGGTGAAGACGAGGCGATCGAGACTGCGTTGGCCGACGGCGACGTCGACGTGGTGTTCGACGGTCGTTCGGTCGTCTGGGAGGGTGCGACCGATTCGGTGCTTGATCGTCATATCCGCGATGTCGTCCAGCAGCAGGCGGTGGTCGCACGCGCCGCTGATCGGGGATTGACCGGCGAGGATCTGGCCCAGGTGTTCGCCCCGGTCGATATCGAGGGGGTCCGTCTCGACGGTGGCGACGACCAGCAGGAGATTCGTCTGGTCGCAGCCGGCGCCTCGGCGTTCGCCACGTTCATGTTGCTCCAGATCTGGGGTTCGTTTCTGATGATGGGTGTGATCGAGGAGAAGTCGTCGAAGGTGGTGGAGATCCTGCTGTCCCATGTGCGACCGTCGACCCTGCTGTCGGGAAAGGTGCTTGGCCTCGGGATCCTCGCCGTCGGGCAGATGCTCATCGTGGTGATGGCAATGGTCATCGGTTTGACCCTGGTGCGCGACGTTGAGATCCCATCGGCGGTCTGGGGGACCATCCCGCTGTTCGTCGTCACGTTCCTCGCCGGTTTCGCCTTCTACGCCGTCGCGTTCGCCACGGTCGGATCGATGGTCTCCCGGCAGGAGGACGCCCAGAGCGCACAGCTCCCGGCCATGCTTCCCCTGCTCAGCGGCTACTTCATCGCCGCCTTCAGCTTGACCAGCCCCGGCAATCTGGCCGTCACCATCGGATCGTTCGTGCCGTTCACCTCTCCGGTGTTGCTGCCGTTCCGCACCGCCACCACCGACATGCCGGTCTGGCAGATCGCCCTGTCCTTGATGATCCTGGCCGGCTCCAGCGTCGTGATGCTTCAGCTGGCCGGCCAGATCTACCGCTATTCGATCCTTCGCAGCGGCACCCGGGTGTCGTTCGCGGAGGCGTGGCGGAACCGCTCCGAAGACGCCCTCTAACCTCCTGCCCCTCGCCTCGAGCCCCCTCTAGCCCTCGGTCGTTCGCGGGCGAAAGCGGTCACAATTGGTCGTTTTGGCCCGCGAACGCGCTGGTGGGTGGGTGGGTCGGGTTCGAATCGGGGGCGACCTTGCCGGGAACGAAGTTGCCGGGAACGACCTTGCCGGGAACGAGGCTACAGGGAGCGTAGTGCCTGCTGACGCAGCCAGTGGTCGGCCAGTACCACTAGCGCCATCGCCTCGACCAGCGGCACCGCTCGGGGCAGCACGCAGGGATCGTGGCGGCCCTTGGCGGCCAACACCGCCGGCTCGCCCGACGTGGTCACCGTCTTCTGCTCCGAGGAGATCGTGGCGGTTGGCTTGAAGGCGACCCGGAACACGATGTCGGCCCCGTTGCTGATGCCGCCCTGCACGCCACCGGAGTGGTTGGTGGTGGTGGTCGGGCCCTCGGGACCGGCGACGAACGGGTCGTTGTGCTCCCTCCCGGTCATCATCGACGAGGCGAATCCGCTGCCGATCTCGAAACCCTTCGTGGCCGGAAGCGACAGCATGCCCTTGGCCAAGTCGGCCTCGAGCCGGTCGAAGACCGGTTCGCCCAGCCCGGCCGGCACCCGCCTCGCCACCGCAGTGACCACTCCGCCCAGGGAATCGCCGTCGCGCCGGGCCTGCTCGATGGCGTCGGTCATGGCGGCGGCGGCCTCGGGGTCGGGGCACCGGGTGGGATCGGCTTCGACCTCGTCGAGCGTCACCGTGGACGGATCGACCGCGGCCTCAACGGTGTGGACCCGGCTCACCCAGGCCAGCACCTCGATGCCGGCCACCTCGGTGAGGAGTCGACGGGCCACGGCGGCCGCAGCCACCCGGCCAACGGTCTCCCGGGCCGACGAACGGCCACCGCCGCGGTGATCGCGGAGACCGTACTTGGCCTCGTAGGTGTAGTCGGCGTGGCTGGGACGGTAGACGTCGCGCAGATGATCGTAGGCCCCGGGGCGCTGGTCGTCGTTCTCGACCACCATGGCCAGCGGCGTACCGGTGGTTCGGCCCTCGAAAAGCCCGGACAGGATCCGCACCTGATCCGCCTCCTGCCGCTGGGTCACGAGCCTGCTCTGACCGGGCCGGCGTCGGTCGAGATCGCGTTGAATGTCGGCGATGTCGAGCGCCAGGCCCGGCGGACAGCCGTCGACCACGACACCGACCGCCGCACCGTGGGATTCGCCGAATGTGGTCAGGCGAAAGAGCTGTCCGAAGCTGCTGCTCACGATCCCGAGTGTAGAGGAGGCTCCCGCTGCAGGTGTCGGTACCGTTGAGGAGGTGACTGCTTCGGACCGATACGGCCCAGCACTGACGGCGGAACTACGGGTTTGGATAGACCAGGATCTATGTACCGGCGACGGCCTTTGCACCGATCACGCACCCGCCGTGTTCACCATCCTGGAGGACGGCATCGCCTACTGCGTTGAAGGTGAGCTGGTCTTCAACGACCCGGGCGGCCCCGCCGAGTTGGCTGCCGTGCCCCGCGATCTCGAGGAGGACGTGATCCACGCCGCCCACGACTGCCCGGGGGAGTGTATCTTCATCGAGTTCGCCGAGTTGCCCTCCGACTACGATGGGGTGCTGCCGGAAGCGTCAACCGCCAACTCGAAATCCTCCTCATCATGACCGATTCAAAAGTCGAACCGACCGGGCCGTCGCAGGAGCAGATGCGGTTCCAGGACCGCTACCCCGGTTACGATTTCGACCCCACCTACTACGATCCCGGTGAGGTCGACGACGACCTGAAGCACCTCAGCAAGGACGACGCCGACGAGCGCACCGGCTGGGGGTATCTCGGTGTTCTGTGCGCCGTGTTCGTCGGTCTCGTCGGGTTCGCGTTCGGGAGTGAGGCGTTGGAGAACAACGAATCGCTCCCCGAGGTGGTCAGCAACGAAACCGGGGCTTCGGTGGCGGCGACACCGGTCCGACTCAACATCGAGGTGGAGGGCGACATCGTCACCCTGCGGGGCGCCGTCCCCGATGAGGCGGCCCGCGCTCAGCTCCTGGCCACCGTCGAGTCGATCTACAGTTCGGAGAGCGTCATCGACGAGTTGACGGTGGATCCGGAAACGGTGCTCGACGGCGGATCCGTCGCCATCACCGGCGTGGCTAGCGTCGACGACGAGCGACCCGTCCAGTTGCGCGACGCCGTGGTCGACGACTTCGGTCTGGAGGACGGCGGCGTCACCGTCGAGCGGAGCGAGGAGGGTGCGTTGATCGCGGTCGCCCTCGACGGGATCGTGCAGGACGGATCGATCCGGTTCAGCGGTGCCCTCCCCGACCAGGCGTCGATCGACGACCTGGCCGCTGCCGGGCAGGCCGCGTTCGGCTCCGCCGACGTGAGCGGCGTGGTCATCGACGCTCGCACCTGGACCGACGCCCAGCTGCGGGTGACCGGTTCGTTGGCACCGGGTGATACCAGCCACGAGCAGTTGGTCACGGAGATGGAGAGCCGGTTCGGCACGCTGCTTCCGGTCGACATCTCGGCAGTGACGATCGGCCTGAGCGCCGATGCGTTGTCGGTGCTCGAAGCCGAGATCCAGGAGACGGTCACCGCCAATCCGATTCTGTTCGCCCCGCAGAGCTCCGATATCGACCCCTCGAGCGACGCCGTCCTGGCCGACATCGCGGAGCGCCTCCTCGAGCTTCCCAACGTCGAGGTCGAGGTCGTCGGCCACACCGACGACCAGGGCCCAGACGACGAGAACCAGGTGCTGTCGGAGAACCGGGCGCAGGCCGTGAAGGAGCGCCTCATCGAACTCGGTCTCGACGAGGCCAGAATCAATGCTCGGGGCGAAGGTGAGCAGTTCCCGTTGGTTCCCAACGACACCCCCGAGAACCGTGAGCGAAATCGACGGATCGAGTTCAATCTGATCAGCGGCGAGTAGCCCGCCTTCCGGTCCGTGCGGCCGGCCCGTAGCCCGGTCAGGGCACGATCAGGCGGTGTTGACCACCCGGAAACGCTCGGCGAGCCGTCCCTCGGGCAGCTCGGCCGCCTCGGCCGAGGTCCGAGCCCACTCCCGGATTCGGTCGCCGATACCGTCGGGGTCCTGCATCTGACTCTCGTGGCACAGCAGCGCCTCGATCTTGCGGTCGATCGTGACGGTGATGTCGACGTGGGTGTCGGCCTGCGGACCGCCCATGATCCAGACCTCGGGCACGGCGTGCGGCCTCAGCCCCTCGTCTGACAGCAGCTCGGGAAAGGCGAAGGGGTTGCGGGCGTCGGGATACACGGCACACAGCGTGGCCTCGCCGACGGCCAGGTGGTCGGGATGGCTCGGGTAGATCCGGTTCAGGTCTCGCTGGGGAGACTGGGTGACCACCCGGTCCGGGGTGGTCTGGCGGATGGTTCGGCTGATCGCCTTGCGCAGGTCGAGGTTCGCCTCGACCCGCCCGTCGGAGAACCCGAGGAAGTGCAGCTCGGTCACGCCGACGACCGAGGCCGCTGCGGTCTGTTCCTTGCGGCGGATGCGGGCCATCTCGTCGCGGCTCATCGATTCGTCGACGCCGCCGGCCTGTCCGTCGGTGACCAGGCAGTAGACCACGTCGTGACCCTCGTCGGTCCAGATGGCGGTCGAACCGGCACATCCGAAATCGAGATCATCGGGATGGGCGACAACAATGAGGATACGCATAAGGGTCTCAACCTACCCGGTGCACGTTTCGTAGCAAAAAGCGAGCCGACGGCTCGCTTTTTGCTACAGATCTCGGGTCGGTCAGGTGGGGGAGGGCCGGTAGAGCTCGTCGTAGGATCGACGGAGCTCGCCCTTTTGCACCTTGCCCATCGTGTTGCGGGGGAGGGCGTCGAGATAGATGTAGCGCTTCGGCTGCTTGAACTTCGCCAGCTTGTCGGCGAGGGCCGCCTGGAGCACGTCGTCGTTGATGTGGGATTCGGCCACGACGAAGGCGGTCACCGCCTCACCGAAGTCGTCATGAGGGAGACCAACCACGGCCGATTCGACGACGCCCGGCGTTTCATCGAGCTGGAGTTCGATCTCCTTGGGGTAGACGTTGTAGCCCCCTGAGATGATCATGTCGCTGCCCCTCCCGGCGAGGGCCAGGCGGCCGTCACCGGTCAGCCAGCCGATGTCGCCGGTGCGGAAGAAGCCGTCGTCGGTGAACGACTCGTCGGTCTTGTCGGGCAGGAGCCAGTAACCCTTGAACAGGTGCGGTCCCCGGACCTGGACCATGCCGACATCACCATCGTCGACCGGCCGATCGGCTTGGTCGACGACGCGAAGTTCCATGTCGGGCAGTGCGTAGCCCACCGTGCCGGCCACCCGTTGCCCCTCGGGCGGGTTTGAGGTGATGATGCCGCACTCGGTCATCCCGTAGCGTTCGCAGATGACGTGACCGGTCCGCTCGGTGAACTGGTTGAAGACCACCTCGGTCATCGGCGCCGAACCGCTGGTGAACATGCGGATCGTCTGGCAGTCGTGCGGTCCGAAGTCGGGGTCGTTGAGCAGCCGGACGTAGTGGGTGGGGACCCCCATGTAGACGGTGGCGTCGCGGAGGTGACGACGCACCGTCTCGACGTCGAACCGGTGGCAGAAGATCACCTCCGATGCGTTGAGGATGGCGCAGTGCAAGGCGACGAACAGGCCGTGGACGTGGAAGATCGGCAGGGTGTGGAGCAGCACGTCGCCCAGACGGAAACGCCAGATGTGGTGCAACGCGAGGGCGTTGGCCGCCAGCCCGGCGTGGGTCAACATAGCGCCCTTCGGCCGCCCGGTGGTGCCGGAGGTGTACAACATGGCGGCCACGTCGTTGGCATCGCGTTCGACGACCCCACCGAGGGCGGTGACCTGGGATGCGATGTCGGCCAGTGTGCCCCCGCCGTCGTGGCTGAGGGTGAAGGTGCGTTTGACGTTGGCGATGTCGGCCATCGGCTTCAACTTGCCGGCCAGATCGGGTGGGTAGACGAAGACCGCTGGCTCGGCATCGCCGAGGAAGAAGCCGATCTCGTCGGGCGTGTAGGCGGTGTTGAGCGGGACGTAGACGAAGCCGGCCCGCAGGCAGGCGAAGTACAGGGCCACTGCATCGACCGACTTGTCGACCTGGACGACGACTCGATCCCCGGGCTGGGCACCCCCGTCGGCCAGCACGGCGGCCATGGCCGCACTGCGTCGATCGATCTGCCCGTAGGTATAGGACTCGCCGCCGGGGAGCGTCAGGAACGGATCGTCCCGGTTGTCCCCGAACTTGGTCGCGAAGAGCTCATAGATGTTGTGACTCAACGTTGGTGCACCACGCTGCTGTTCCCCGGGGCCCAGCTGCCCCCGTTGATCCAGCGTAGTGCACGGCCCTCTTGCCATCCGGGATCAGCCGGCCCGGCGGGAGGCGTGTTTCAGCCGGTCGCCCGTGTTCGGCGCAGTAGCGGGTCGGCGGCGGCAAGAGCCTTGTCGGCCACGGTCAGGACCCGGCCGGCGGCACCCGGGGTGTCGGAGTCGATCAGGTTGCCCATCACGCCGAGCGTGATCTGGGCGATGGCGTCGGTCCCGACGGCCAGCTTGAGCCCGTTACGCAGAATCCACGGATGACCGATCAGGAACGAGAAGCGTCGACCGGTCCGGAGGAAGCTGTCGAAACGTTCGCCCACCGCGAGGTGGTACTTGATCGGGGCGGTCGCCGGGTCGGTTGCGAACAGCTCGGCGGCGAGCATGCCCGACTCGAGGCCGTAGTCGATCCCCTCACCGTTCATCGGGTTGATCAGGCCGGCGGCATCGCCGACCGCCATCCATCCCGGTCCGTGCCGGCGCTGCGCGGTCATCGGCAGCCGCCAGGCCCGTGGCCGTTCCAGATTGGGTCCGATGTCCCAGGTCTTCTCGACCAGACCTCGATACGAGTCGAGGAGATGGTTGAGGTTGAGTTGCTTGAAGTTCTTCATGGTCGACAGGGCGCCGACGCCGATGTTGACCGTGCCGTCGCCTGCAGGGAACATCCAGCCGTAGCCGGGCACAGCGGTGCCGTGTTCATCGAACAGGGTCAGGCAGGCCTCCAGATGGCGGTCGGCGTGACGGGGCGACTCCACATAGGTGCGGATGGCGAGACCGAAGGGCTCCCCGTCGACGCGCTCCGCTCCCAGCATCCTGGCCACCTGACCGGGGGCGCCGGTGGCGACAATCACCATGTCGGATGTATACGTCTGACCGCTGGCCTTGACCCCGACGACCCGCTCGCCGTCCATCAAGGGTGTCGCCTCCGATTCCCAGAACAGTTCCGCTCCGGCCTCGGTGGCGGCGTCGACCAGCGCCGCGTCCAGCCGCCGTCGGGGCCAGACCGCCCCGTGGCTCGGGAACCGGCTGGTCGTCGGCCAGGCCAGCTCACGTACCTTCGAACCGGCGATCATGCGCAGACCGTCGATCCGGTGGGCGCCATCGAGCCCGATGCCCAGCTCCTGGAGGGCTCCGACCGCCCTCGGGGTCAGGCCGTCACCACAGACCTTGTCGCGGCCGTAGCCCCGCTTCTCGAACACGGCGACCGACAAACCCTTACGGGCGGCGACGATGGCCGCGGCCGCTCCGGCCGGTCCCGCTCCGATCACGATGAGGTCGTAGGCTGCCACCTCTTCATGGTGCCCGAATCCGGGCTGACCTCCGCCCCTCGGCCCTTCGATGTGACAGGTGGCCGACGCGGTGTCCCGCCCCACCACCGGACTACGGCGGTGGGACGGGAACCGGGCTTGATCAGCCGATGATCTCAGCCATCAGCCGGCGGGCCTGCAGCTCGAGCTGGAGCTTGGCCAGGGCGTGGCCGTCGATCTCATCGATCTCGTTGACCTCGGTGATCACCTCACCGAGGGTCACGATCATCGGATCGTCGGTGACGGCACGGCGCTCCGCTCGTTCGAGCCGCTCCTGGTGGATCAGAACTCCACCGATTGCGAACAAGGCCAGCGTGGCCACCACCAGCAGGCTGATGAGTAGTGGGAACAACATTGCAGGTCACCTCCTGTCCGAAATTACGTTTGCCGGTGTTTCCGGACCGCACGGTGTCTGGATCGCACGGTGTGGAAACGCAATAGTAGGACGGATTTTGGTGCCGTAAAGTACATATTTCCGCTGAAACAGCGGGGTTTCGGAATTGTGCGGGGTGTCTGAGCGACGGGAGAAATCACGGGCAGGTCGGGCCACCGCTGAATACTTTCGAGGTTCCGATCCGGCGGTCTATTCGCAGCGCCGGACGGCTCCAGGGTCGCCTGCCCAGCCTCGTGTCTGCCATCATTGACCATATGCCGGAGGACGCCCACTTGAATTTCCGGCCGACCGAGGTGCTGGCCCCGATTCTGGGTACCCATCTGGTCAGTGTCTTTCACAGCCAGCTTCGGACACTGGCGGAAAACCTCGAAAAAAAACGGGGTCAACCGCCGAAAACCTCGTTGGCGGCGGCGAAACTGCTCCACCAGATGTTTGGCGACGAGGCGATCAGGGCGGTGCGATCGTCGACCGTACCGGCGGGCGTCGGATCCGATCGGAAGTCGCGGCCGGGCGACATCCTTGATCTCGACGAACTGTCGGAACAGGGGATCGCTCATCACATCGAGGATCTGGAGGTCTGGCTCGGCGACGGGTCCTGGCTCGATCCGCCCTTCGAGGCATCACCGCTGCTGTCGATCATCGAACGGACCGTCGCCGATCTGACGGCCGACCTCGACCCGGACGGTGGGCCCCGCTCACAGTCGGTGGTCAAGCTGCTCGACAGCTATCGGGCGATGATCGACTGGGCCGAGGCCTTTCTCCTGCAGCGGCCCGACGACCAGGCTGCCCGCGACGAGGTCGTGCTGCTGACCGTCGCCCGCCTCAACATCCTCGACAATCCGCAAGCCGGCCAGAGGCCGGTGCAGGCCCACACCATCCTCAACCGGGCCTACGATCGTCTGCCCGAGAGCTGGGGCGACGACACCGCAATCGGGGTCACGACCTTCAGCAAGGGCCATTTCCGCAACGACCAGGCCACCTTCAACGACGTCTGCCGGGCCTTCGTCGTCGACCTTCTCCATCGGGCACTGCGACAAACGCCGCCCCGAACCATCTACCTGTCGACCACGATCTTCGACCAGTCGACCGGCTGGGTGCGAGCCGAACTCGACCAGAAGATCATCGACTGTCTGGCCGCGGGCTGGCGGATCATTCATGTCCTCAACCGCAGTGGCGACTCGTCGCCGTCGGCCAGAGCGAGGGTGCAGGCCGACTTCGCCACCCATCTCCTGGCCCACCTGCAAACCGATGGCGTCTACGTGCCCGTGCAATCCTCACCGGCCGACTCGACCGACATGGCGCTGGCCGACGGGGTCGGTGCCGTGGTGTTCCCAAGCATCGGCTACGGATCGGCGTCGGTCCGGCCTGCGGGTCCACCGAGCCCGGCCATGGCCATCCGTTGCATCACCGGCCGGGGTCGTGATGGTCCTGCGGCAACCCCGATCGTGGCCGAGCTGCGGGCCGAGGCCCGGACGGTGTTCGCCGACCACTCCGACGTGGAGGACGCCCATCTCGATCGTCGGGAGTTGCCGTTCGGTTACCGGGTGCCGACCGACGATCTGCTGTGGTTCGATCGGCAGTTGACGGCCAGCGAACTGCTGGAAGGGGAGCGGTACGCCCTGAAGAGCAGCATCACGATGTCAACGCTGCCCGACAGCGTCAGCGCCTCCCAATTCGATGCCTGGGAGCAGCAGCTTCGGCGCCTCGCCGATGGCGATCCCGACCCGAGCGGTCTCGTGCGGAACTGGTCCGAATCGCTGATCGATCGGGCCGCCGCGTTCATCGACGAGCGAGGGATCGAGGCCGTCGCCGGGATGCTTCGTCGACTCCGTCACAAGCGGTCGGTTCGCCACTTC
>JAOUGG010000042.1 GCA_029857855.1 Acidimicrobiia bacterium
CCACTGCCGCGGCATCGTCGATGCTTGCGCCGCCGGCCAGAGCCTGCTCGACCGCCGAGGAGGTCATCGGGGTCGGGCCCATGTTGACCAGCGCCACGCGGGCCGGATCGTTGTTCTTCGGCACGACGGCCGCCACACCGACGATCGCCCAGTCCTGGGCCCGGCGGTTGAACTTCTGATACGACCAGCCGGCGTTGGCCGAGTTGGGGATCCGGATCTCGGTCATCAGCTCATCGGGGGCCAGGGCGGTTTCCAGGAAACCGGTGAACAGATCGCTTGCCGCGATCTCCCGTTCCCCGTTCGGACCCTTGGCGATCACCGAACCGCCGAGGGCCAGCAGCGCCGCCGGCAGATCCGACGCCGGGTCGCCGTGGGCGATCGAGCCGCCGAGCGTTCCCTTGTGCCGGACCGACGGGTCGCCGACCTGGGACGCCACATGGGCCAGCATCGGGGCCTGCGCCTTCAACAACTGGCTGGTTTCCAATGCCCGGTGGGTGGTCAACGCGCCGATGGCGACGTGACCGCCCTCCTCCCGGATGTAGCTCAGATCGTCGAGGCGGCCGATGTCGATGATCACCGACGGGGTGGCCAGACGGAACTTCATCAGCGGGATCAGGCTGTGACCGCCGGCCATGAGTTTGGCCTCGTCGCCGTGCTCGGTGAGCGCGGCGATCGCGGCGTCGGCCGAATCGGCCTCCATGTAGTCGAATGCGGCTGGAATCATGACTGGCCTCCCTTGGCGTTCTGAATTGCTTTCCAAACCCGGGCCGGCGTCGCCGGCATCGGCATGTCGTCGATGCCGTAGGGGCTCAGGGCGTCGCAGATGGCGTTGATGACGGCCGCGGCCGAACCGATGGTGCCGGCCTCGCCGACCCCCTTCACCCCGAGCGGGTTCGAGGTCGACGGGGTCACCGTCGACCCCAGCTTCAGGCTCGGAACCTCCATGGCCGAGGGCACCAGGTAGTCGAGGAACGACGGGTTCCGGCAGTTGCCTTCGGCGTCGTAGCTCGCACCCTCCCAGAGGGCTTGGGCCACGCCTTGGACGATGCCGCCATGAACCTGGCCCTCGACGATCAGCGGGTTGACCTGGTTGCCGCAGTCGTCGATGGCGGTGTAGTCGAGCAGCTCCACATTGCCGGTCTCCTCGTCGATCTCGACCACACACACATGGGTGCCGAAGGGGAAGGCGAAGTTGGGCGGATCGAACGTCATCTGCTCCTGCAGGTTCGGCTCCATACCGTCGGGCAGATCGTGAGCGGTGAAGGCCCCGTAGGCCACACCCTGGATGGGCATGGTCTTGTCGGGTGACCCCTTCACCGTGAACGCACCTCCGGCGAACTCGAGATCGTCGGGGTTGGCCTCCAGTTGGTGAGCGGCGATGAGCCTGGCCTTGTCCACCACCTTGTCGCACGCCATGGCGATGGCCACGCCGCCGACGGCCAGGGAGCGCGACCCGTAGGTGTCCATCCCGAGGGGGCTGATGGCGGTGTCGGAATGGAGGACCGTGACGTCGTCGGGATCGATGCCGAGCTTGTCGCCGACGATCTGGGACCAGGCCGTCTCATGACCCTGACCGTGCGGGGTCGAACCGGACACCACCTCGACCTTGCCGGTCGGCAGGAATCGCACGGTGGCGTGCTCCCAGCCGCCGGCGCCGTAGTTGAGACCGCCGAGAGCCCGGCTAGGGGCCAGACCGCAGATCTCCACGTAGGTGCACAGGCCGATACCGAGATGCTTGGACTCGCCGGCGTCGCGGCGGCGTTGCTGCTCGGCCCGCAGGTCGGCGTAGCCGGCCATCTCCAGCGCGGCGTCGAGGTTCGGCGCGTAGTTGCCGGAGTCGAACACGAGGGTCGATGCCGTCTCCAGATTCTCGAACGCCTCTCCCCCGTTCAGGTAGTTGCGGCGCCGGATCTCGTCCGGGCCGACACCGACCCTGGCCGCCAGGAGATCCATGGCCCGCTCGATGGCGAAGCTGGCCTCCGGACGACCGGCGCCCCGGTAGGCGTCGGTCGGAGTCAGGTTGGTGAAGTAGCCGTCGCAGGTGAAACCGAAAGCCGGAACGTCGTAGACGCCGGTGTAGAGGAAGCTGCCGAGTAGCGGCACGCCCGGGGTGATCAGCATCATGTAGGCGCCCATGTCGGCGTCGATGTGAACCCGAACTCCGCCGATCTTGCCGTTCTCATCGGCTGCGACCTCGATCTTCTGCAGCTGGCCCCGACCCTGGTGGGTCGAGAACGCGGCCTCGGATCGGGTTTCGGTCCAGCGGACCGGACGACC
Source organism: Acidimicrobiia bacterium (assembly GCA_029857855.1). Classification (GTDB taxonomy): domain Bacteria; phylum Actinomycetota; class Acidimicrobiia; order Acidimicrobiales; family SZUA-35; genus JAHELU01. The sequence goes on from JAOUGG010000042.1 coordinate 2,278, forward strand.
GAGCCTGTGGGCCAGGGTCACCGCCAGGATCTCATCGGGGTTGATGTTGAGCTTGGCGCCGAATCCACCGCCGACGGCAGGGGCCACAACCCGGATCTTCATCTCCGGGATGCCGGTGGTGGCGGCCACCATGACCTTCAGGATGTGGGGCACCTGGGTGGCGCTGTAGAGAGTGATGTCGCCGCCGTGGGGTGACGGAACGGCGAGGACGCCGCGAGGCTCCATCGCCGCCGGGATCAGCCGCTGCTGCTCGAATTCCGCGCTGATCACGTGAGTGGCGTTGGCGAAGGCCGCCTCCAGCGCATCGGGGTCGGGAACGAGCGGCCAGTGGTAGGCCTTATTGGAATCCAGATCCGAATGAGCGGTGGCGTCCCCGTCGCGGGCCTCGGCGATCGAGGAGACGACCGGCAGCGGCTCGTAGTCGACCACGACCTGCTCGGCAGCGTCGGCCGCGCCGTAGCGCGAGTCGGCCAGCACGAGTGCGATGATCTCACCGACGTGGTGGACCTCGCCGTTGGCCACGGGGTAGTGGGGCGGATTGACCATGTCGGCGGTCACCGGCCAGGCACAGGGCAGCGGGGCGGCCCACAGGCCCATGTCGGCGAGGTCGGCGCCGGTGTAGACGGCGTGGACCCCGTCGGCCTCGGCCGCGGCCGACGTGTCGATCCCCGTGATCCGGGCGTGGGCCATGGTCGAACGGACCATACCCATCCAAAGCTCGCCCGGAGCGTGGATGTCGTCGACGTACTTGCCCTCACCGGTTAGGAGCTTGGGGTCTTCCTTGCGGAGCTTGCGGGTACCGATATTTGCACCGCTGGGTGCTTGTTCGGTGGTGGTCATGATCAGCTACCTCCCTGACCGGAGGCCGACAGGACGGCCTTGACGATGTTGTGGTAGCCGGTGCAACGGCAGAGGTTGCCTTCCAGACCCTCTCGGACCTCGTGCTCGCTCGGCTTCGGGTTCTCGTTGAGCAACGACGTGGCGGCCATCACCATGCCCGGCGTGCAGTAGCCGCACTGCAGACCGTGGCATTCCATGAACGCCTGCTGCATCGGATGCAGTTCGCCGTTCGAGGCCAGGCCCTCGATGGTGGTCACCTCGGCGCCCCGGGCTTGGACGGCCAACATGGTGCACGACTTGACGGACTCGCCGTCGATGTGGATCGTGCACGCTCCACAGGAACTGGTGTCGCATCCGACATTGGTTCCGGTGAGCCCGAGATGATCTCGGAGATAGTGGACGAGCAGGGTGCGTGGTTCGACGTCAGCCGACATTGCTCGACCATTCACGGTCATTTCGACCTGCATGTGACCCCCTTCGGTTTGATGCGGTCTGGTTGCTAGCTAGCTCATGGCTCGATGCGGTCACCACCGAGGGGCGGCGAGGCACGGTCCCCGAGCGTCAGCGAGGGCAGCCGCGCCGCACCCGTACGAGGGGACGTGTAGAGCTTTGCACATCTTCGCCGCCGATGCACCACCGATGCATAATGCGCCACCCATTTTGGGTGGCGGTCTCAACCGGTGAACGCAACACCATCCGATTCTCTATGACAGCGAGGTGTTCAATGGGCGATCGCCCGACGCGGTCGATACCTGTCTCACGTGCGCCTGCCCAGCGATTCAGGTCGCCTGCGGTGCGGTGTTCACACCGTGTCGGGCGCCGATTTCGGGCTGCAGGAGGAGGACGAGGATCACCACGTGGAGTGCGATCGCGACGGGGAACATCGTCCGGCCTGCGAGCTCGAGCATGAAGAAGTCGGGCCACGGTGAGGAGATCTCGACCAGCCAGGCCGCGAGTGCGTCGAATGCGGCGACGACTGTCCACACGACGGCGACCAACCAGGATGGGGGCGACGGCCGGAACCAGAGCAGCGCCGCGACAGCGACAGCGACGTGCTCGCGCTCGCTGCGTGGGGGAACGCCCACCTCGACGACACGTGGGTGCCGCCGTCCGATTGGCTCGCGCCCGACGTCGAAGGCTGACGCCGCCCAGGCGGGGCACAATCTCGGGCGGGCGATCGCTCGCGTAGGCGCCGTACTGGCGCTGCGACAGCCGGTGCCGGTTGCCTGGTGATATTCGTGGATGCGGGGCGCCCTGGGGCCTGCCCGGCCCGAGGATGCGGTGGCTCGAGTTGACTACTCGGAGTCGGTGGCCGAACCCCCGGCCGTCGACTCCCAGATGGCCTGGATGGTCGACGGTTCGAGCTCGCCGGAGCTGCGTGCCACGATGTTGTTGTCGGCGTCGACATAGAGGGCGTAGGGGAAACCACCGCCGCCGAAGAAGTTGAAGGCGTCGTTCGACGTGCTGTCCCGAATGACGGGGACGTCGAATCCCTCACGATCGAACCAGGCAGCCGGCGGGTAGGCGCCGCCCCGGGAGGCGTCGACCGAGGTCGACACGCCGTAGATGTCGAGATTCTCGGGTTTGGCGCCCGAGTCGATCAGCTCGACGAGGCGGGGCACTTCGGCCTGGCAGTGGGGGCACCAGTGGGCCAGGAAGTAGATGACCTTGGCCCGACCGTCGTCTTCGATCACAATCTGTTCGTCGTTGAAACCGGTGCCGGTCAGCGTCGGCAACGGCTGGCCGATGGCGGCGTCGGTGCTGGGATCGGCGCTCACCCCCGACTCGGACATCGGCAGGATGATGTTACCGTCGAGCTCGACCTCGCCGGTCTGCTCACCGTCGAAATCGACGGCATCCCGCTGGGTGGCGACGAAGGCGATACCGGCAAGACCGAGCACGAGGATGCCGATAATGGCGAACATGAACATCCTGTTCGACCCGGCATCGGGATTGACGGTCGGCTTCTTGGCGGAAGGGGTTTTGGTTTGAGCCATGTGATTACTCTCGAATCGACTGTGGATGAGATGGATTTCGTCCGGAGAGGGTTGTTGCCCAACTTCAAAGGGTAGCCGCGGCGACGTCGACCGACTCCTCGGCCTCCCCTGTGTCACCGCTTTCGTGGCGGCGCCACACCGAGATCGCGGTGAGCGCGATGATGGCGGCGAAGCCACAGCCGGCCATGGTGGGGATCGTCATGAAGCCGAAGTGGTTGACGTATTTGGTCGAGCACGGCGCCGCGGCGTCGCACAGTCCGCCGATCTCGGTACCGACCGCCTGCTCGTAGCGGTGGAAGATCGAGACGCACAGTCCGAGAACCGACAGGCCGCCGGCGAGGCGGGCCGGTGCCGTTCGCTTCGTGACCAGCGACGCGATCAGCAGGAGCGATGACGGGTACATGAACGCCCGCTGGATCCAGCAGTTGAGGCACGGAACGTAGCCGATCGCCTCAGAGAGGAGGAGTGAACCGACCATGGCCGTGGTCGCCACGGCGGCCGCCAGCTCCACCGCGACGGGACGCAGATTGGCAATCACCCGGAAGCGGTCGCCGATGAGCGCCGATACGAGAACAGAAACGGCGATACCGGCCGCCACCACGGCCAGCAAGGCGAAAAAGAACGTGATGGTGTTGGCCGTCGAGTACGACATGGAGCCCAAGTGTATCCTCCGACTCCCGGCAAAACGGGGTGTTCGTCCCACGCTGCGGGTCCACCCCAAAGCGGAGCGATGGATCGAGCGCGCAGAAACCGCTCCATTGGGTGGCGATCATGTCGGCACCGCAGGAGCTTGCGCAGTCTCAGCGACCGCGGCTTTGGTAGGCGCGGTCGGGTCGCCCGTCGAGGCGCTTCTGTCGGCGTTGTCATGACTGGTGCCCCCGCCACACGTCGTGACGATGAGAGTGAGGGCGAGGCACACCCCCGCCAGACCGCGAACCCGTCGCTGCGCAATCAGCGGTGAGCTGGTTCGCCGAGCGCGGCACGCAAGTCAGCCACGATGCAGGTCATCGGGGCGTATTCACGCCTGCCCGACTTGGTCGAGTGACTTTCGCCTCTCATTTTCGGCGCCTCGAGGTCCCAGAGTGGACACATGGGCGCTCCGAAGGGTTCTGAGTTGCCACCGGGCCGGCTGCCCTGGGATTCTGCCAATGGTCTGCGGATCGGTGCGTTGACCGGTGCGGTTCTGGGGGCTGCGCTGATGGCCGTCACCGGAATCCGGAGCTTCTGGCTCGTTGCGTTGACCTGTCTGGCGGGCGGGGTCATCGGGTTCTGGTCGCAGAAGCGGGAAACAGGTGGATCGGCGCGGACTGTCGGAACGTTGGGGTCGGTGACCACCTCGGCGTTGCTCCGGTGGGGTCTCGTCGTCGTGTTCGTCGGGATCGGCTTCTCCTCGCTCGCCACGCCTCGCTCGCTGTCGGTCGACGCGCCGGACTCAAGCTTTTCGGCGGAGCGCGCCATCGAGCATGTCGAGGCGATTGCGCGTGAGCCGCACCCGATGGGATCTACCGCGAACGCCGAGGTACGCGAGTACCTCGTGGCCCAGCTCAGGAGCAAGGGCCTCGAGCCCTCGCTGCAGACCGTGTCGGCCCCGAGCTACTACGGCGCCGCCGGCACCGTCGAGGTGGTGAACGTATACGCCACGATCGCGGGAACCGCCAGCACGGGAACGATCATCCTGGTCGCGCACTACGACACGGAGCCATCAACGGCTGGGGCAAACGACAACGCTGCGGCCGTCGCCACTCTGCTGGAAGCAGGTCGTGTTCTGTTGTCCAGCGCCCCGCTCGGCAACGATGTGCTTCTGTTGTTCACCGACGGCGAGGAACCGTGGCCTCGGTACGGTTCTCCGGCCTTCATTGACGAAGGGCGGGTCACAGATCCGGCCATTGTTGTGAACTTCGAGGCTGCGGGCACGTCGGGTCCGTCGCTGCTGGTCGAGATCAGCGGGGCCGAGTCGGCGATGGTTGCCGACTTCGCAGCCGCGGTGGACGACCCGGTCGCCTTCTCGTTCATCGGTGAGACCCTGGCGCTCCTCGGTGAAATCGGAACCGATTTCGATCCGTTTCGGGCCGCCGGAGTTCCCGGCTACCACTTCGCGTATATGCGCGGCTCGCCGGTGTACCACACCCTGGACGACGACCTGGACTCGGTGAGTCTCGACTCGCTTCAGCATCACGGTTCGAACGCAGTCGGCCTGGCCCGTCGCTTCGGCGATCGCGACCTCACCGTGCCGGTCGGCGGCGACGGCTCGGTGTACTTCACGCTTCGTCCGTTCTTCGTCCAGTACCGATCCTGGGTCTCGACTGCAGCGGCGGGGATGGCCGCCCTGCTGCTGGGCCTGAGCCTGTATCGGACGGCCCCAGGGTCCAAGCCGTCGGCGGTCGTGATGGCCCGAGACGCCGCCCGAGCGGTTCTTACCACGGTGGCGGTGACCCTGGCGACAACGCTGGTGTGGCTGGCCATCATCTCGATACGGTCGTCGCCGTCGGTGACAGAGAGCTACGTCTACCTTCTCTGCCTCGTGGGTGCCGGCGCTGCGGCCACGGCCTGGCTCGGCCGTTTCCGGTCGCGAATCCGGGTCGAGCGCTTCGCCGGATTCTCGATTGTCTGGGTCGTTCTCGGTGTGCTCACCGCCGTGAGCGCGCCCGGGTTCAGCTACCTGTTCGTGTGGCCGGCGCTGGCCGCGGCGGTCGCAGCGAACTGGGCGGTCCAGGAGCCCGATGGCGCCGCGGTGGCGCGATTCGCCCTGGTGGCGGGACCAGCGATCGTGCTGATCGTGCCTGCCGTCGAGTTCTACTTCCAGTTCGGCCAACCCCGCCCCGGCAACCCGGACTCCAGCTTCCCGACAGTGGCGGCGGTTGCGTTTCTCTTCACGACGCTCGCCGCCGGACTCATCCACGAGATGCGGTCGTTGCCCCGCCACGCGTCGTGCGGCGGCGACGCTCGTGCCGGACATGCAGCCTTTCTGCCCCGAGTATCGTTTGGCGATGGAGCCGGTCGCTGAGGAATTGGTCATGTACGGGTCACCAGCCGAGGCCCGGGGTCTCGCGTGGCCTTGGGTCGCCGAGCAGCTCGTCCGTGCGGGCGCCTACTGGACCGTGACGCCGAGCAGCGCGCATCCACACCCCGTCCGGTGTGGGGCGTATGGCTGCGAAACGTGCTGTACCTCAGCATCGGAAGTCCACGGTTGAACGCTGACGCACAAGTCGACCGTGCCGTCACCGTCCACCTCGGAAGCGTGACCGACGTGGTCATTGTCGAAGGCCTCATCAGGGGACCGAACCGCAACCGTCACGTGTTGGACGCATACAAGGCAAAGTACGACTGGGACTACACGATCGACGAGTACGGACCGTTCACCACCGTGGCTCCGACAACGGTGATGGCGTGGAGATCGGCCGGTTGGGCTGGGCGCGACGGCTTCCAGCAGACCGGCAAATGGCGATTCGAATGATCGGGGCCCGGGCGCGCCGAGGCCGCAAGAGGCCGGCGAGGCCGACGAAGAGAGGAGCGAATACCGGGACGAACACCGGGAGCACGATGCCGACGGCCGTGGCGTACCGGGGCGCCAGCCACCGGTCGAGTATCAGCCCGCCGAGCAAATGGGTGCCCTCGCTCCATTGGTGGTAGGGGGCGCCTCCGAGCGTCAGGTCTGGCCGAGCCGGCCGGCGGCCATCTCGGAGATCAGACGGGCGAACTCGAGGTCGAGATCGGTGATGCCGCCGAAGTCGTGCGTCGTCAACTGGATCTCGACCTTGTTGTACACGTTCGACCACTCCGGATGGTGGTTGAGCCGCTCGGCGGCCGCCGCCACCTCGGTCATGAAGTCGAAGGCCGTCTTGAACGTGTCGAATTCGAACGACGCCTTGATCTTCCCCCCGGACCGGACCCAGTCGCCGATCACGTCGAGCGTGGCATCCACCTCCGGGTTCGGGATACGGGAGGGCATGATACGAGCCTAGTCGGGGTCGCTTGCCGACGTCGCCCCACCGTCGGCGAGCCGTAGCAGCGTTTTGAATGCCGCCGTCACCTGGTCGAGATCGGCGGCCAGCGCGGCATCGCCGATGGCGACCTCGAATCGATGCACCTCCGGCACATCGGTCGGCCTGAGCGCCCCGTGGAGCCACAGCCCGTGGTCGCGGGCGACCGTGTCGCGGGCCGACAGCAGCGCCTCCCGGTCGCCGACGAGATAGACGTGGAACATGTTGACCTTCGGCGGGTCGGGGTTGATCGTGATGCCGTCGATCCCGGCCAGGGCGGCCGCCACCTCCCGAGCCCGGTCCCGATAGCGGGGCATCTTCTCCAAGCGGTCGTCGAGACGCATGGCGGCGGAGGCCCAGTTGGCCATCATGTTGTGGAGGTTGCCACCGCTTCGCCGTTGCCAGATCGGGCACCGTCAAGGTGGACGGCGATTCCCCGCTCCCGGGTCGAGCGGCACAGCTCGACCAGGTCATCCCACGGGGCGAGCCGGCCGCCGTTCTCACGGGTCGGGAGCTCGACGATCAACGCCGCCATTGGTTCGGATACGGCGGCAACGTCTGATGACGTCATCGCCCGCTGAGTCTCACCGACCAGGCGTGCGCTGAGGCCGTGCAGCCGGTCGTAACCTCGTTCCTCGTGGAGCTCCAGATGGCAGGTCGGATGCATACCGATCATTCCCCCACCACGCCGCTCCACCCGCTCCAGCTCAGCGGAATCCGACTCCGGTTCGCCGCCATGGAGGGGCAGACACCGTCGCCGCAACTCGTCGCGCCACTCCTTCAGCTCCGCGTTCGGATCATCGTTCACGGCAGCAGCTATCGTCATCGAGATGTCGAGCTTTCATGACCTCACGATGCCATCGATCACCGGCGAACCTGTGTCGTTCGACCGGTTTCGGGGCCGAACCTGCCTGATCGTCAACGTCGCCAGTCGTTGAGGCCTCACCCCTCAGTACGCAGGTCTGCGTGCCCTCCACACCAACGAACATGACGACATCACCGTCCTGGCCTTCCCCTGCAACCAGTTCGGGAATCAGGAGCCCGGCACCAACGCCGAGATTCTCGAGTTCGCCACCTCGACCTACGACGTCAACTTCCCGATGTTTACGAAGATCGACGTCAACGGCGCCGACGAGGCTCCGCTCTACACGCTGCTGAAGTCGGCCCAACCGGGTGACGGTGACTCGTCCGACATCGCCTGGAACTTCGAGAAGTTCCTGGTCGACGCCGGCGGCAACGTCACCAACCGCTTCGCTCCCCCGGTAACCCCGGAGGAAATCGCCACCCAGCTCTGACGAAAGTTCGACGGGGTGGGGTGGAGGTCGGCGGATGGGCGTCGCCCGAGCGCGCCCGGAAAACGGCGGAGGCCCCGGTCCTGATTTCCCAGTCCGTGGTGGACCAGGAAATCACTGGGCCGGAGCCTCCCATGCTCGATATGAAGAGCGACTAGCCGATTTCGCCCGGAGCCGGAACCGTCGGCAACTGCGTCACCGCAGCCGCCTGTTCGGCACCGATGGAGGCCAGCCAAGCCGCCGGGTCCTGC
>JAOUGG010000043.1 GCA_029857855.1 Acidimicrobiia bacterium
GTGCACCGCTAGGGTGGAGTCAACTCTTGGAAGAGTGCGCCATGCTTGGGCTGGACGGCCGTAGAGGTTTGTCGCCCGACGCAGGCCCGACGCCTTGACCGAGCCGACGTTGGAGCTCTGTCATGTACACTCTTGCCCCGGTCAGCAACGCTGCCATCCCTCGTGATGGTGACGCCCGCAGCTTCGGGATCCTCTCGACCTTTCCCCCGACCGAGTGCGGGATCGCCACCTTTTCCGCCGCGCTGGCGGCCGGGCTGATCGCCAACGGAGCCACCGTCGACGTCGTTCGCTGCGGCGCCCCGTATCCGGTTGAGTATCCGGTTGAGGATGTATCGGTGCTCGGCGCCCTCGCCGCACCGGAGTCCAGCGATTTCCAGGCACCGCTCGACGTGCTGAACGGCACCGACGTGGCCATCGTTCAACACGAGTACGGTCTCTACGGCGGGCTCGACGGCGACGAGATCCTCAACACGATCATCGGCATCGAGGTCCCGGTGATCGTCGTCGCCCACACGGTGCTCAGCGCGCCCACGACCAATCAGCGGTGGATACTCGAAGAACTCTGCAAACGAGCAGACGCCGTCGTGGTGATGACCGAGACGGCCAGGATCAGACTCACCGCGTACTTCGACGTCGACGCCTCGAAGGTGATCGTCATTCCCCACGGAGCGGCAACACCCCCGGGAGCAGCGCCAACTCCTGAAGCGGATTTGAAGGACCGCGTCCCACGACTGTTGACGTGGGGCCTTCTCGGCCCGGGCAAGGGCATCGAGTGGGCCATCGACGCCATGGCCGATCTCTCCGACCTTCGACCGCGGCCCCAGTACACGGTCGCCGGAGCGACCCATCCCAAGGTCCTCGCACGCTCTGGTCAGGCCTACCGCAACATGTTGGTCCAACGGGCTGCATCATCGGCTGCGGCGGCGCAGGTGTCGTTTGACGACACCTACCGAGACCTCGCATCGCTCACCGAACTGATTCGTGCCGCCGATCTGGTCGTGCTCCCTTACGACTCGACCGACCAGGTCACCTCCGGCGTCCTGGTTGATGCGGTGGCCGCTGGTCGACCTGTCGTCTCCACCGCGTTCCCACACGCCGTCGAGCTCCTGGGGAGCGGAGCCGGTTTGGTGGTCCCGCAGCGCGACACCGCCGCGCTGGCCGCAGCGATCCGTTCGGTCCTCAGCGACCATGGTCTGGCCCAGTCGATGGCGGCCGAGGCTCGACGGCTGGCGCCCGACCTGGCCTGGACGGCGGTTGCGGCTCGATACGGCGATCTGGCACGGCGCCTTCTCGCCCGACGTCAGCCGGTCCAGCGATGAGCGGGCCGTCGTTCGACCACCTCGTCGCCCTGAGCAGCAACGTCGGGCTCTTCGAACATGCCGAGTTCGTCGCCCCGCGTCGTGAGCACGGGTACTGCACCGACGACGTGGCGCGGCTCCTCGTCGTGGTCGCCCGCGAACCGACACCGACCCGGGCGGTCCGTGACCTGGGCCGAATGGCCTTGGCCTTCCTCGCCGATGCCCAGGGGGTCGACGGCAAGATCCGGAACCGTCGCACCGCCGACGGTCGCTGGCACGGACCCCGCACGGTCGAAGACTGCTGGGGACGCAGTATCTGGGCCTTCGGTACCGCAGCCTCGCACGCACCCGAAGCGTGGATGCGCCAGAGCGCAGCGGCCCACTTCGACCACGGCGCCCAACAGCGATCCCCCTGGCCTCGATCGATGGCCTTCGCAGCGCTCGGCGCCGCTGAGATGCTGGCCGCCGACCCCTCCCATCACCGCGCCCGATTGATGTTGCTGGACGCGGCGGCCACCATCGGATCACCGTCACAGGAGCCTGACTGGCTCTGGCCGGAACCACGGCTCACCTATGCCAACGCCGCGCTCGCCGACGCCCTCATCGTTGCGGGAAACGTGCTGGGGCGCTCCGATACCGTCGGCGACGGTCTCGCGATGCTGCGGTGGCTTCTTCGTCGAGAGACGATTGATGCCCACTACTCACCGACGCCCGTCGGTGGGTCCGATCGGGGTGACTCGGCGCCCGCATTCGATCAGCAGCCGATCGAGGCGGCGGCAATGGCCGATGCCTGCCACCACGCCTACGCCGTGACGGGCGATGGCGAATGGATGAACGGCCTCGACGTGGCGATCCGATGGTTCGCAGGCGACAACGACGCGGGGGCACAGATGTGGGACCCGGCAACCGGCGGCGGCTACGACGGCTTGCATGCGTCAGGCCCCAATCTCAACCAGGGGGCCGAATCAACACTTGCGCTCGTCTCCACGCTTCAGCACGCCCACAAGCTCACCATGGCCGGCTTGTGAACGCCCGCAGTATGGCGCAGCGCGCAGCGGCGGGGGCCGAGGCAAAGGCGTTGTTGCTAGGTGCCAGTCAGGCGACTGAGGAGCTGATCGAGCGGCACGGTGGCAATGGCGGCGCCGACGTCGGCAAAACCGTAGGGTAGAACGAGGTGGTCGCCGACCACCATGCTGCCGCAGGAATAGACGACGTTCGGTACATAGCCCTCTCGTTCATCGGCCTGCGGCGACAGGAGCGGTTCTTTCAGGTGTCCAATCACCCGACACGGATCGTCCAGATCCAACAGCATCGCGCCGAGGCTGTATCGACGCAGCGGACCGACCCCGTGGGTGATGACCAGCCAACCTTCATCGGTCTCGATCGGTGATCCGCAGTTTCCCAGTTGAACGAACTCCCATGGCCGTTTCGGCTCCTGGATCATCTGTGCTTCAGGCCAGACACGGACGTCGGCCGATCGCATCACGAAGTTATTGACGTTGTCGTGACGTCCCAAGGCCACGAACTGGCCGTCCAGCATCCTCGGGAACAGGGCGATGCCCTTGTTCCTGGCACGCGGCCCGCTCAGCGTGGCGATCCTGAATCGCAGGAAGTCGGTCGTCTCGAGGAGCTGAGGCAGAATCTGGTGCCCGTCGAACGCGGTGTAGGTCCCGTAGTAGACGACACTTCCATTGTCATGAACGAACCTGACCAGCCTCACGTCCTCCATGCCGTGGCTCTCGGTTGGCCCAGCCGGAAAGATCACCCGTTCCGAGATGTCGCTGCCTTGACGAAAGTCGATGTAATAGTTCGACGAGGCAAGCCAATGCAGAATGTGACTGGTTTCCGTTGACACGATGCAGTCGGCACCCCCTGCATCGAGCCCGCCAAGAGCCGTCTCGAGCTCGCTCATCGTGAATCGGGAGCCAAGCGACGCAAGCACGCAGTGCGCAATGTCGTTCAACGCTCCCAGCTCGCTCATTTTCGTGACGAAGAAGCCCTTGTCGTAGTCGGCTCCCTCCCTCCGACCTGTTTCGGCGTAACGGGTTGTGGCGTCGAGGCTGATGCCGAGATCTTGATCGATCACACCGCATCGGAACTCGATCGAGGAGATATGACCCTCTCCGACGGCGCGCAGACTCATGATGAACCGGGTCTCACCGGCTCCCAGGTTCGATTGATCAGGAGCCACGACCATCGATGGATTGCCGAGCGCCGCCGCCTCGATCGAATATTCATGCGTGCAGTAGGCCCCGATCAGGAGCTGCCGCTCCGGAGAGAGGTGATCCGGGAGCGTCACGCGATCAGCCACAATCTCGAGGTGCCGGCGGAGCACCGCATCGAAGTCTCGATGGCGGCCAACGAACTCCTCCGAGACCTCTCGAAGCGTTTCACCGACCAACGCTTCGTCCATTCCCAGGATTCGACCGACGATGGCCTCGAGGCGTGTTCGTCCGTCGGACGGCACCTGCTCGCCGGGCAGGAAGGCTTTCGTGATCACTCGACCGGGGTCGGGCATCAACCGCACGTCGAGGGAGCGACTGACCGGGAGAACACTCATGAGCGGATCTCCTCGGTTCAGTAGATGTCGGTGATCAACCGGTGTTGCTGTTCTAGCCGAACTGTACCGTGCCGCAGCCACGCCCGTGCCATGCACATTGTCAGAGCCGACGTTCCGGCTGTGACCAATCGAAGGGCCAAAGTCCCTGGTCCGCGAGATCCGACGGGTCGCATACTTGATCGAGCTGAATCGAGCTGAGAGGAAGCCATATGTTCCCAACCCCCAAACTGCAAGCCGCCGCACAGACCAACGAGCGACAACGCGTGCCGGCTTCGGCGCTGGCCGGCCGGTGGCGGAATCGACTCGGCTCGACAATGGTGTTGGAAGTCGACGATCACCATCGGATCCACGGCACGTTTCACACCGGCGCCGAGATCGGGGATCCTCGGGCCGGCTACGAGATCGTCGGATTCGCGGAAGGCGATGACTTCGCGTTCTGCGTCGACTTCGGCCGCTGGGGTTCGGTGGCCTCCTGGACAGGTCATCACGTCACCGGCGAGGACCACGGCGAACGACTGGTCACGGTCTGGCATCTGGCCCAACCGGTCGAGGACCCGCACAGTGAGATCGACACCTGGCGCGCGATCCTGACCGGTGGCGACGAGTTCCAGCGCATCGACTAGTCGAGGACCGCGTCGACCCCGGGTCGGTGGCATCGTGATCCGGCTGTAGGGCCGATGCCCACTACGATGGAGGACGAGTCGCCGCACCGGCCGGCGGCCCGCAAGGCGAACAGAAACAGGTGTGGCCAATGGAGCAGCCCTTCAACGAACAGCCGACCGGTGGAGCCAATCCCCCGCCGGGCTGGTATCCGGTCGACGGCGGTCAGACCCGGTACTGGGACGGCGAGGCGTGGACCGATCAGATCACCCCCGCCCCGCCAGGCGACGGATCCGCCGGCACGGGCACGCTCGACTCGATCGGCGGGCAGGTGACGGCGGCGGTCTCGTCGACCAACGAGAATCAGATGGCCATGTTCGCCCATCTCGGGCAGCTTGCCGGGCTGATCTCGGGCGTCGGCGGGTTCGTCGTGCCGCTGATCATCTTGGTGACCAAAGGCAACGAGTCGCCGTTCGTGCGCCGGGCCGCAGTGGAGTCGTTGAACTTCTGGATCACCGGATTCCTGGCCAGCATCGTGGCCTTCGTGCTCGTGTTCGTGCTGATCGGCTTCCTTCTTCTGCCTCTGGTGGCACTGATCTGGCTGATCCTTCCCATCTACGCGGGAATCAAGGCCAACGAGGGTGTCGACTACCGCTACCCGTTCAACCTCCGGCTGATCAAGTAACCGAGCCCCGGCTCGTCCAGCCGCCTCGGCCAGGCCGGTCGGAACCGTCACGGTCGAACACCTGGGCGTCAATCGGGTTGTCAGTGGGGCCCTAAGCCTCTGGCCGACGGGTCGGCAGGTGGCCACGATTGGATTGTGAGACCTTGGTTCTCTGTCCTCGCGGTGATCGTGACGCTGGTGTCCGGCTGTGCCACCCAGCAGGTGGAGTCCGACACCGCTGCCGGCGACAGTGTCACCGTCACATCCGTCGAGACGGCCACAGATGGACAGCCGACGACGTCGGACGCCTCTGTGTCGGCCTGCACCCCGGCTCCGAACTCGACATCGACTTCTGCGCCAACCACGTCGACCGAAACGACGGCCATCAGCTCGTCTTCGAGCGAACCGACCACGACCGCCGCCTCAACCACGACGGAAACGTCAGCGACGCCACCCACGGATCCGGTGTTGGCCGCCCAGCAGCAGCGGCTGGCTGAACTCGGCTACTGGCTCGGGCCGGTCGACGGTCGGTTCGGGTCGCTGACCGCTCACGCCGTCACGGCGTTCCAGAAGGCCGAGGGGCTACCCCGAACCGGTGAACTCGACGCCGCGACCAACGACCGGCTGGCCGTCGCGACCACGCCGGTAGCGCGCAGCGGCGGCGGCACGGTGCTCGAGATCGATCTGAGCCACCAGATTCTGCTTATTGCCGTCGACGGGGTCGTCACCCGGATCTACGACATCGCAACCGGCGCAGCGGCCACGCCGACGCCAGCGGGTCGGTTCGAGATCTACAACCAGATCGACGGTTTCCGCCACGCCCCGCTCGGCACCCTCTATCGACCCAAGTACTTCAACGGAGGCATCGCCCTCCACGGCTACACATCGGTGCCGGCCGAGCCGGCCTCGCACGGCTGTGTTCGCCTGACCTACCCGGCGATGGACGACCTCTGGGCCAGCGGTGCCGCCCCGATCGGCGCTCCGGTGTGGGTTTATTGAAACGCCGAAGGCGCTGATGGAAGGATCCCCATGTTCCCAAGCCCGTACCTCGCCGACGGCCATCCTGGTGGACGATCCTGGGTAACATTTGCGGGAAGGGATAGGAGAGCGACATGGCCAAGCGACGGAACTCTGGTGGGGGGCGGATCACTCCCCGAGGAACGCGGCCGAGGAACTGGACCGGAACCGCTGGTGCGTCGCCCGACGGAACGGGTCCAGCCGGCGTCGGCATGCCTCGGCGGCTGCGCCGAGCACCGGCGGTGTTCGACATCCTTCTTGCCGTCTCCAGTACGGCCGAGGCGATCACGCCGGTCGATCGCTTCACCGGCGCTCCCGACCTGACCCAACTTCCGGCGGCGGTGATCAGCGAGCTCGGCAAAGGCGACGACGACACCGAGGCGCTCACCCTCATCGCTCAACTGCTGCACAACGACGACTTGGCGGCGCAGGTGAGGCGGCGGCGCCCGCCGGGTGAAGCGATCCAGGCCATCATCGACGCCCTGCGCGGCGCCCGGATCGACAAGGCGCTCGAGATCCGTGAGCCCTACGACGAGCAGCGCCAGTATGTGGTGGCCGCTCGACTGGCCAACGGCGAAGAGGTTTCGGCGATCATCCGCGCCGAGGTGTACGGGTCCCTCTGCCTGGCCGATGCGTTCGCCGCTCCCGTCACCGCCGACAACGTTCTCCGACTCGCATTCGACGAGCCCGAGCTACGCGTCACGGATGCCCCGCCCGCCGACATCCGCCGCGATCTCGACGGGGCTCTCTACTCCGCCTTTCACACGGTGCCGCCTCCGGTGACCGACACCTGGCCAAACCATGCCCTGCTGGTGCAGTGGATACTGGGACTCCTGCCGCAGCCAAGCCCCGAGCCCGCCTGGGAGCCGATCAGCGACAAGGCGTCGAACCGCTTCGTCAACCAGTTTCTGGACTCGGAGGAGCGACGGCGCATCCGCGCCACCGACGACGAGGTCGCATCGATCGTGTCGTCGCTCATCTGGTACAAGGACGGCTACACCAACGGTGATCTGTATCGCTGGGGTCCCAACCAGGTCGGGATCCTGCTGTCGGACTGGGCGCTGCGCAAGCTGATCGTCCCCGAGGACGAACTGCGCCGTCTGCCCCTCATCCTCCGGGGCCTCATCCCGTGGGCCCACCGTCATCTCGACGACCTCGCTTCGTATCACACCGATGAGGTCCTGTCTGCCGTGGACTACTACGAGCCGACTTTTGTCGCCGGTCTCGTGGCCGATCGCAGCCGGGGCATCGATGCGCTTCTCGACGCCGCCGCCCCCTACTTCGGCTTCGAGTACGGCGCATCCACCGGTCTGAGTGACGAGGACTACGAACGTTGGGATGCCTCTCGGCGTGCCGCCGCGGTGGGCGGCCATGATGTCCTCGAAACGCTGACGGCCGACCCGCTTCCGGCACCCCCCGAGGACACCGATCTCTCCTCTGTCGACGAGCCGTACCGGTCGCTGGTCGACTACGTGTCCGGAAGGGCGGCGGCCGTCGCGGCCGACCTGTACGGACCCGAGTACGGCACGGCGGCCTCCCGGCTGGCGGTCGCCATCGGCGAGGCCGATGGTTCCGTTCTCGCCCGAGGCAAACCCGATTCGGCCGTGGCCAGCATCGTGTGGATGACGGCAGCCGCCAACCGGGACCCGTACTGGATCGTTCAGCGCGACATCAAGGAAGCCTGTGGCACGAAGGTCGGCCCCAAGGAGCGGGCCCGCACCTTCACCGGAGTCCTTGGCGGCGAGTTCGACGAGTTCAGCCACATCATTCTCGGTTCACCCGAGTTCCTCGTGAGTGGCCGCCGGCAGGAGCTGATCGACGAGCATCGTTCCAACGGCGCGAGCTGAGGGCTCGCATCTCAGCAGCCGACCATCTCCCAACTGATCGCCACGAAGCCCTGCCCGGAACTCGACGGCCGAACCACCACCAGGAACAGTGCCTCCTCCACCGGTTGGCTGCCCACCGGCAGCACCGGATCGAGCGGCGCCGCATAGTTGATCGAACCATCCGGCGTATCGATACGGACGAGGAGCTCCTTCCATCCCATTCCGTTGTCCGGAATCGAGGCCAGAACATGGTCGAGCGCGGCGTCGGGGGTGGGGAAGGCGGTGGGCTCGAGGTCGGACTCGCCATCGTTGGGCGGGTAGTCCGGTGGCCCGGTCTCGCAATCGACCACGATGGGGGCACGGTCAGCGGTCAGGACGGGAATGTCGACCGCGCCGGACGACTCGCCGTCGGTTCCGGAGCCGTCGACGGTATCGGCGGATTCAGCGGCCGATCCAGGGTCGGCCACGGTGCCCGAGGGCACCGATCCGGAGCCGCCGACGTTCCAGATGCGAACGGTCGTGTCGGAGCTGCCCGAGGCCAGCCGGCCGTCCGGGAGGACGGCCACGGCGTTGACGGCAGCGGTGTGTTGATCGAGCATGACGGGGTCCCGGGTCGGCCCGCCGAGGTCCCAGATCCGGACGATGCCGTCGGCGCCGCCGGACGCCAGCCGCCGGTCTGGGAGCTCGACCAGCGTATGGACGGCGCCGGCGTGCGCATCGATGAGCTCCGGCGACGAAACCGGTTGGACGGGATCCCAGATCCGGATACCGCCGTTCGAGTCAGCCGACGCCACGCGGCCATCGGCGAGGACGGCAAGGACCGTTATCGCACCGGCGTGGCCGACCGATATCGGAGACTGCTCATCTTCGACGCCCGTCGTGGGGTCCCAGATCCGGATGGTTCCGTCGCTCCCGCCACTCACGAACCTTCCGTCGGGCAGCCCGGCAACGGTCAGAACGGTTCCGGTGTGGGCGGTCTTGATCCGGATGCCGTCGTCGCCGACCGGCTCGATCGTGACGAGCCCGTTGGTTCCGCCGACCGCCAGGTCACCGCCGGGAAGCATCGTGACCTTCGACATCGGCGCAACATCGCGCGTGAGGTGGCTCCCCCGCAGACCCACACCGGATCCGGGGTCGATCTCCTCGATAACCATCGAGTCGACGAAGGAGCTTGCCACCACCAGACCACCGGACGGAAGCCGCCCGAGACTCGTCACCGACCACGGTTGTCCGCCGACGTCGAACGATTCCTGCAGGCGAACCTCGGACGGTCCGTCGTCGGGCGCATCGGGATCCCAGAACTGGATCGTGTTGCCTTCGCCGGCCACGGCCAGGGTTCCGTCGTCGAGCGCCAGGAGGGCAAGAACGCCGAAGTCCGCATCAAGGGTGACGACCGATGGCGCTTGCTCGGCAGGGGTCAGGACCGTGGTCGAACCGATCGGCCCGGCGGACGTCGAGGTGCCCGCCGGCTCCCCCTCGACCCCGACGAACCCAGGTCCGCTCGAATCGATCCGATCCGCATCACCGAGATCCCGCACAAATCCGAGCACGGCGAGGAACCCGGCAACAAGGGCGACGGCCGCCGCAGCCCACGCAACCCAGGACGATCGTCGAACGCCGTGATCGCCGGATCGAATCCGATGGCGGGCCAGCTCGATGACCTCGCCGGCGTCGAGGGGTTTTTCCTCCTCGGTGGCGGCCAATTCGACGATCACCGGCTCGAACTCGAAGTCCTGCCGTTCGACCCGGCCCATCACCTCGTCGAGCGTGATCGGTTGCATGTCCGCCGAAACCCTGCGGATCAGGACGTCGAGCTCGCGACGACGTTCAGCCATCGACGTTCACCTCCAGACCGACCCGCAGCGCCGCAAGGCCCCGACGTACGTGCGTGGCGATCGTCGAGATCGAGCAGCCCAGCAGTTCGGCGACCTCCCGATGCCGGTAGCCCAGTCCGTGGACCAGCCACACCGACACCCGCTGCTGTTCCGGCAGGCCCGACAACAAACTCCTGAGTTGGGGTTCGAACTCGGGAACCTCGCAGCCGGCGGAGGCCCCGTTCGAGGCTCCGCCGGCTGGTCCCTCCCGGGCGATCGCCTTCAACGCTCTCGACTGGCCGACCCGGTAGAGGTAGCCGGCCGGATTGTCCATCGCCCGCAGTCGATCCCAGTTCCGCCAGCCCCAGGCGAGAGCGTCGGCTGCGGCGTCACGCCCGATGTGATACCCGAACGCGGCAACGAGCGACAGCCGCAAACGCTGCTCGACGTCGGCGAAAAACGCCGCGAACTCGTCCTCCGTGGAAGTATCCACCACCCGATAAATCTCCCAGGCTTCGGAAATCGTGACAAGAAATCCGGAAACTCATCGATCCGGGCGAGTCCGCTCGCCGCAACGAACCGCTGCTAGGTTTGCCAACTGTGTCGATCGCGGTCTGGCTGTTGATAGCGGTGGTGGCCAGCGTTGTCGTCTGGCGGGGATCCGATCTACTGGAGGGCAGCGCCGAGCAACTGTCGCTGTTCTACGGGCTCCCCCCGGTCGTGCACGGAGCCATGGTGGTGGCCATCGGTTCCAGCTTTCCCGAGCTCTCGAGCACCGTGCTGGCCACCCTCCTCCACGGCGAGTTCGAGCTGGGGCTGAGCGTGGTCGTCGGCTCC
>JAOUGG010000646.1 GCA_029857855.1 Acidimicrobiia bacterium
CGGCTTTCAACTCGGCTGCCGCTGTCGTCGACTCGGCCGTCATGTCGGTCAACAACGGGAGTGAGCGACTCGAGCTGACCGGACCCGACATCAAGACGGTCGTGGTCGACTCACCGCAGAACGAGACGTTGATTCTGGAGTTCTGCGTCGAGTGAGCCGGGCCGGAGCAGCTGCTGGGTCTTCCGGCCACCGCCGGAAGGCTCCGCAGCGCGAGCGCTAGCTTTGTTCACTAGCTACCGCCGGCATGAGCGGCCAAGGGCGGGCCGTGCAGTGTGATACGGTGCCGGCCCGCGATCTTGGCCAGGTCGCCGAAGTCGGGTTGGCCGTCGGCAAAGGCCTCGGCCAGCTCGGCGTAGGCGACGTGGAATCCGCCGGGCCACTGATACTGCACGATCTCGGCCTCCACGTCGCCGACTGCGGCGAAGGCGTGGACCACGTCGGGCGGCGTGTACACCATCGAACCGGGCGGAACCTCGAAGGTCTCACCGCCGACATGGAAGCGAACGTGACCTCGCACCACCACGTCCCATGCCGCCCACGGATGGCTGTGAAGCGGCGGGCCATCACCCGGGGCGAGCCGCTCGATCATGACATCGGGCGTCGAGTCGTCGCCAGGGCACAGAAACGTCATGACGTCGGTCGGCGAGGTCTGATAGGTGAGGCCTTCGCCAGGCCGGATTACTTGAGGGGTGTCCATGCTGTTCCTCCGCGTTCTTCATTCATGGGTCTTCGGATTTGTGCGGAATCCACCACTTCCCGCAAACAAAACTGTACCGTATAGTTTCGTTATGTCAAGGCCGACGTTCACCAGCGCCGCCGAGAGGCGAGCCCGATACCTGGAAACAGCCCTCGCGCTGTTCATCGAGCATGGCTACAACGGGGTGAGCATGGACACCATCGTGTCGGCCGCCGGGGGCTCGAAGGCAACGATCTACCGGTACTTCGACTCCAAGGAGACATTGTTCTCGGCGATCGTCGACGACCTCCAGACCCGAATGGCCGCCATCCCCCAGCCGGAAGACATGGCCGAACTTCCGCTTGCCGACGGACTCCGCCAACTTGGTCGCGCCACCGCCACCGCCGCGCTCAGCGATCGAGCGATCGTGCTGCTTCGGCTGGCGTCAGGTGAGTACAACCGATTCCCGGAGTTGGCCCAGACATTGTTCGACCTCGCCCCGGGGCGCAGCTACGAACGTTTCGGCGCCTATCTGCAAGCCAAGCAGGCCCGCGGGGAGGTGGTCGTCGACGACGCCCAGATCGCCGCCGAGCAGTTTCTCGCCGGGATCGTCGGACACCTCCAACTCCGGATGCTTCTCGGTGTCGGCAATCCGACGACCGCCGAGATCGAACGGCGGGTCGACGCAGCGGTGAAAATGTTCTTGCGAACCTACGCTCCAAACGAGCCTTGAATCACGTCCCAATCGAGCAATGCCACGGAAGGCTCCGACAGCGCTGGCTTCCAGCCCAAGCTACTCTGACGGTGATCGGCTTCGTCGCCACCAAACGGTAGACGGCTGGCCGATACCGTGAAGAGGTGATCCTGCCGAAGGTCCGTGATCCTCGCTTCATCACGATCCGACGTGGCGGCACGCTGACCGATGCCGACCACCGACTGCTGGCCCTGTGGGCTGCGGACTGTGCCGAGCACGTGCTTGCGCTGTTCGAGCAATCGGTGCCGGCCGATCGTCGGCCCCGCCATGCGATCGGCCAGCTTCGGGCTTGGACCCGCGGCGAGATCAGGATGTCGGATTCCCGGGCGGCGGGTGGCCACGCGATGGCGGCAGCGAGACCCCTGACCGGGCCGGCCCGACACGCCGCCTTCGCCGCCGGACAGGCGGCGTGTGTGGCCCATGTGGCCGCCCACGAACTCGGCGCGGCGGCTTATGCGATCAAGGCGGTGCGGGCGGCCGCCGGTGTCAGCGACGCCGAGGACGCTGGGCGGCTCGAATGCCAGTGGCAACGAAACCGACTTCCGGAGGCCATCCGGGATCTGGTTCTCGACGACCAGCGGTTGCGCAACGAGATCTGCTGGTCGGTCTTCGATTGCTGAGCGTCATCGGTCGGTGATCAGCGCGGCAGGAGTTGCGACTTCCGCCCTTGACGGTTTTAGTGCGATATCGTACTATCATGTTAGTACGATATCGCATTAGCTCTCAGTTAGGAACCGTCATGCGCATACCAGGATCGATCATTGCACGAATAGGCCTACTGGCCGGCGGGAAGGCGCTGCTCATCAGCGGTACCTGCTTCGCCGTGTTCGCCGCGGTCTTCTTCGCCACCTCGGCGCCGTTCGCCATCCCCCACGTCGAGGAGTTGTGCGGGGCCGCTCCACTCGACGTCCGGTTCCACTCGACCGTCGGCGACGTCGAGCAATTTCTCGACGCCTGCGGCCCGGACGGGCGAGCCGCCTACCGGAACCTGCAGATCGCCGACCTCGTCTACCCGATCGTTTTCGGCCTGTTCATGACGTCCGCTCTGGCCGTCACGCTGAAGCGCCTGGCGCCGAGTCATCCGGATGTCGTGGCGCTGGCCGCCATCGGCCTGGTGGGAAGCGGATTCGACTACCTCGAGAACGCCTTCGCCTGGCGCGTCCTGGCCGCCTACCCCGACGTCGGCACCGCAGGCACCCTGCTCGGTTTCGCGTCGACGGCCAAGACCGTCAGCCACTGGACCGCCGGTGTCACCCTTCTCGCCGGCCTCGCGCTGCTGGCCGGCCGGGCCGCTCGGCACCGCATGACCTCGCCCCACACCGGACAACCGACCCCGAGCCTGGGCTGATGCGAGATCGCAGCGCCTCCGTTGGCCGCTCGAACCCCGGCGACCTCGACACCGGCCCGGGCAACGTCCTGTTCGATGTCTGGCTGCTCTCCCGCACCGTACAGGCCCTGATCGGCGACGCCATCGGGCCGATCGGCCTCGACGCCGACGAGTTCGCCGTCTACTCGGTACTGGCCATCAGCGACGGCATGACACCGACG
>JAOUGG010000647.1 GCA_029857855.1 Acidimicrobiia bacterium
GTGAGATGCCGTTGGACACGTCGAAGCCGACCCACCCGAGCCCGGCGACGTGCGCCTCGGCCCAGGCGTGGCTTGCCGGTGACGATTGACCGTCGTCGAGCACCATGTAGCCGCTCACATAGCGAGCCGGGACGTCGAGCACACGGGCCGCCGCCACGAAAATGTGAGCGTGGTCCTGACAGACACCCTGGCTGCTCTTCAGCGCCTCCTCGGCCGGCGTGGAAGGCTCGGTCCCACCGAGCCGGTACTCGACCTGGTCGGTGATCAGGCCCGACAGGGCGTGGAGGCGCGTCACCGGATCGCTCTCCGACGCCGCCTCGGCCGCCAGCTCCCGGATCCTCTGGCCCGGTGTGGTCAGTTCGGTCGGCCGGAGGTGGAACCACAGGGGCACGGATCCCTCGTTCGGCCCGACCACCCCGTCGGTGCCGATCGTTTCCACCAGCCCGCGAGCATCGATGTCGACTTCGAGCGCGTCGCCGTCGATCCGCACCAGTGTGACGTGGTTGCCGAAGTGGTCGTCGTATTCGAGTTGTCGGCCGCAGCCCGACAGTTCGAGATCCCAGTTGACGACGGTCTGCGTCGGCCCCGAACGGGGCGTCAGCCGAAGGCGCTGCAGCCCGTAGTGCACGGGCTGGTCGAACCGGTAGATCGTTCGGTGGGAGATGTGGATCCGCAACGTCTCAGTGCTCCTCAGCGATAGAACCGGTAGTCGGCTTCGATTTGTTGGGCGAGTTCGGCGTTGCGAGCCCCGAGCATCTGGATGAACTCGTGCAGGCCGTTGTTGATGACGTCCTCGATCTTGGTCTCGTTCAGCTCGTCCATCATGGCGTCGATCAGATCATGGCTCCGGTGCCGCTGCTCGTAGATCTGTTCGAGATAGCCGAGGTTCGACGCCATCTTCTTGAACGAGAAGGCGATCGAGCGAGGCATCCGATCGTCGAGGATCAGGTACTCGGCGATCCCGGCGGCGCTGATCTCGCCCTGGTGCAGCCAGAGGTACGACTGGTGGGCCGACACCGACCGAAGGATCGTCTCCCACTGGACGTTGTCGAGCGGGCTCCCGACGTGAAAGGCGGTCGGCAGGAGCACGTAATACTTCACATCGAGGATGCGGGCCGTGTAGTCGGCCCGCTCGATGCAGGTTCCGAGCCGGCAGAAGGAGAAATCGTCGTCGCGCAACATGGTGCCGTGCATGGATCCGTGCACGAGGGCGCTCTGACGCCGGATCTCACCCAGGACGTTCTGGATGTCACGCTCGTTCAACGCACGGTCGAGCAGGTTGTCGAGCGTTATCCAGCATCGATTGATCGACTCCCAGGTTTCGCGGCTCAACGCCGTTCTCACCATCCGACCCGTATTGCGGGCCTGGGCGATCATTGCCCGCACGCTGGACGGATTCGTCGGGTCGCACAGCAGCTGCTCGATCACCTGGTCGACGGTCGGTGCCTCGTGGCTGACGAGGTCGTCGGATATCCCGGCCGACTTCAGCACCGAGCGCCAGACCTCCGCCGGGTCCGAGGTGGTACCGGCGGCGATGTTCACACCGGCGTCGATCAGGCGGGCCAGGTTGTCGCTGCGTTCGAGGTACCGGAACATCCAGAACAGCCCACCGGCCGTCTTGCCTAACATGGTCGGTCCGTTCCGTCGCCGATCATCGGGCCCTGTCGATCAGTACTCATCGGCCAGCACCCACGTGTCCTTGGTGCCTCCGCCCTGGGAGGAGTTGACAACAAGCGATCCCTCCGTCAGCGCGACCCTGGTCAGGCCGCCCGGAGTGATGTGAACCCGGTTCGGCGACACGAGGACGAACGGCCGGAGATCCACGTGCCGAGGGGCCAGTCCCTCCTCGGTGAGGATCGGCACGGTGGACAGGGCCAAGGTGGGCTGGGCGATGTAGTTGTCGGGATTCGCCTTGAGCTTGTCGACGAACGTGGCGATCTCCTCGCTCGACGCCGCCGGTCCGACCAACATGCCGTAGCCGCCCGAGCCGTGGACCTCCTTGACCACCATCTCGGCGATGTTGGCCAGCACATGACTCAGATGGGCGGGCTCGGAGCAGCGCCAGGTTTCGACGTTGTCGAGCAAAGGCGGAGTGCCGGAGTAGAACTCGATGATCTCCGGCATGTAGCTGTAGACCGCCTTGTCGTCGGCGATTCCGGTGCCCGGGGCGTTGGCCAGCGTGATCCCGCCGGCCCGGTACACGTCGATGAGCCCCGGCACTCCGAGCAGTGAATCGGGCCGGAAGCTGAGCGGGTCCACGAAGTCGTCGTCGATCCGCCGGTAGAGCACGTCGACGGGTCGATAGCCCTGGGTGGTGCGCATCGCCACACGACCGTCGACCACCTGCAAATCTCCGCCCTCGACGAGTTCGGCGCCCATCTGATCGGCGAGGAACGAATGCTCGAAGTAGGCCGAATTCAACAATCCGGGGGTGAGCACGGCGACGTTGGGCCGGTCGGTACAGGCCTCGGGGGCGCAGGCCTCCAGCGACTTCCGAAGCGACCGCGGGTAGTCCCGCACCCGTTCGATCTGCACCTGGCCGAACAACTCCGGGAACATTTTCAGCATCGTCTCGCGGTTCTCCAGCATGTAGGAGACACCCGACGGGGTACGGGCGTTGTCCTCCAGGACGTGGAACTGCTCGGGACCGGTGCGGACGATATCGACCCCGACGATGTGGGTGTACACGCCGCCCGGCGGTCGGAACCCGAGCATCTGGCCGACGAAGGCGGAATTCCCGGAGATCAAATGAGGAGGGAGACGTCCTGCCTTGATGATCTCCCGACGGTTGTAGATGTCCTCGAGGAAGGCGTTGATGGCCATGACCCGCTGCTCGATGCCCTTGACGAGCCTCGACCATTCGCGGGCCGAGATGATTCGGGGTACGAGGTCGAACGGAATCAGCCGTTCGGCCGCGTCATCCTCGCCGTACACGTTGAACGTGATACCCGTTGTCCGGAAGATCGACTCGGCCT
>JAOUGG010000648.1 GCA_029857855.1 Acidimicrobiia bacterium
GGCCTTTACCGGGCGGGACGACAACCGCAGGGCCCTCACCACACGACCATCGGCCACCGCATTGCGGAGGTCCGACAGCCACTGCCCATGATCCTTCTCCATCCGCTCGTCCAGAGCGGTCTTGAGCTGATCTGCAAGGGCCCGGCTTTCCTCGTCGCGAGCCACATCGTTGCCCACCACAACCACCTGACGGAGGTCGCGAAGATCGAGATCGTCGATGGTCGCCAACGCGGCATCGGCCCGGTCACGCCACTCGGCGAGGCGGGCGGCCGTCAGATTACGTTCGGCAATGGCGAGAATGGGGGAGGAGTCGATCTCCGGTTTGCCGGCCTCCTTGGCCTCGGCATTCTGCTTGTCGATGGCGGCTCGGACGCCGGGCATCCCGTCGCGGATGACCTGTTCGACGATGGGGCGATGCTCCTCGGTAACCGATGCCAGCAGAGCAGCTCGGTGCTCCCGTTTGGGGCGGAGCCGCTTCGGCTTGGGGCGCTGCGGGCGATCAGGACGGGCCTCGCTCCGGTTCGAGCCACCGCGCCGATCTCGACGATCCCCTCGGTCGCCCCGGTCGCCCCGGTCGCCTCGATCCGATCGGCCGGGACGATCCCCTCGCCGGCCCCGATCACCGCGGTCTTGGCGAGCCACTCGCTGGGTGGTCACCAGCTCATCATCACGCAGAGGGCGCGACTTGAGTTCGAGCAGGTCGGTTCGTTCCTTCTTGGCCCGGGGAGGGAAGACCTCGATGATCTCGATGCCGTCGAGATGAAAGTCGGCCTCGACCTTGACCACATCGCCGACCTTCGCCTCGGCGTAGAGGAGATCGCCGCTGAGTTCGCCCTTGGGTTGTTTCGCCCCGGCGGCCCGCCAGGTCCAGGAACCGTCGTCCCGGCTACTCGTGAGTTCAACTTCGATTCTGCGGCCCACAGTGAGGAACCTACCCTTTTCGTTGCGGTGCCGCCCCGGGGATCTGCCAAAGGGCGCACCTTCGATTCTCACCGGCGCGACGGCCTTCGGTCGCCGTGCCGGTTGGTGTCAAGATACGGATCCGATGAAAGTTGCGTACCGGATCACGACTTCAACGGCTCGCCGTTACACATGTTCTCTGCGCAAATGACGAACGGCTACAAAGCCTATTGGGCATCACGAGGCCTCCACGCCCCCCACCGGAGGTGAAATGCAGGTGACACAAGGCACACAGCGGTCGCCGGTGCGCCGAGCCGAGTGTCTGTCGTCAGTCCTTCGACGCTGACCCGGTCGTCTTCCTCAGAGCCCGATAGGCGTCGTTCGAGCGGGCCGCCTGCCTGATCTCCCGGGCGGTGGCATCGACATAGCGTTGGGTGGTGGCGAGCGACTCGTGGCCCAGGAGGCGCTGGAGTTCGGTGCCCGATGCGCCGTTGCGGGCCAGGCTGGTGGCGAACGTGTGCCTCAGCGCATGGACGAGCGCACCGGCCGGAACTTTCGTTCGGATACCGGCTTCCCGATAGAGCTGATCGACGAGGTACTGCAGCGCCCCACGTTTCATCGGTTCCCCGTTGTTGGCGACGAAAAGGGCGTCCCCGGTGGCGATCCGGCCGGGAAACCGGCGCAGCCGGCTCTCGATGTAGGTATTGATGATGTCCTCGACTTCGGGCTCCAGCGGGACGGTCCGCTCCTTGTTGCCCTTACCCCGAACGCCGATGACCCGATCGCCGGGTGCGCCGTCGATGGAGCGCATGGTCAGGTCGAGCAGCTCCGACAGGCGAAGTCCACAGGTCAACAGCGTGATGATCACGGCGAAGTCCCGTTCCGGCCACGGGTCACGTGCCCCCTGTCTGCCCTTCGACGCGGCGACGATCAGCCGCTCGATGCTGTCGTCGCCGACGATGGCCTTCGGTCGGCTCTTCGGGACCCGTGGTTTCTCGATGGCGGCCATGGGATTGCCGGGCAGGATCTGTTCGGCCACCAGAAACGCGAACAGCTGGTTCCACGTCGACCAGGTGCGGGAAACGGTGGCCGCCGACTGGTGTGAGATGCCGGCGAACGCATGGCGGAGCATCTTGACGTCGAGATTCGACACCTCGAGTTGATCGGCCGACTGCCCGGTGACCGCCTCGAGTTCCGCGATGATGGCGGCCAGATCCCGGCGATAGGCATCGAGCGTGTGCGGAGAGTGTTTACGCGGCATTCGGGCTAGGAAGAAGTCATCAATCGCCTCGGTCAGGCCGGTCACCATGTCAATCCTAGTCGCCGCCGCCTCCGGGCCCGGAGACGCAAGGTTCGCCGCAGGCGGGAATCTTCTCCGACGGGCCCTTACCAGGACATCGCCGTTTTGTTAGCCTGGCTGTTGCTGGATGGAGATGACCGGTACCGAGGCACGACCGTGCTCGGTCCGCCCGACGGTCTCGTACTGTCCGGCTGGTGCTGGCATCGTGCCGAGTCTGAGGAGGTTCCGTGAGTATTTCGGTGCGACAACTGGCGACCTGGGTCGGGTTGTTCGGTTTGATGACGGTCGGTTTGATGCTCATCGGTCGGCAGACCATCGGGCAGATCTTCGCCCTGGTCCAGCTCGGCGCGTTCGTCGGGGCACCGCTGGCCTGGTTTCTGCACCCCCAGTTGCGTTCACGGGCGGTCGTGGTGGTCCTCGGGCTTGCGCTGTCGATTGCCCTGTCGAGTCTCGCCGTCCAGTCGCTGATCTGGTTCGACCTCGCCATACCGGAGCTGATCGTGCTGGCCGCAACCATGTACGGCATCGTGCTGGCCTGGCTTCTCTCCTCGGAGGAACAGCGGCTCGGTGACGAGACGCCGGAGCCCGCACTCTCGTGATCGCCCAGCTCGACCGCATGGAGGACTTCACGGTGCGCGGGGCCGAGAGCAACAGGCTCGGCAACGTCGGGCTCGCAGTGGCGTCCGTGGCCGCGCTGTGCGGCCTCCTTGGCGGCCGCCTCGCGGATTCGACGCAGGTCGACGGTCTCGGTCTGCTCCGGGCCCTTCCGGCCC
>JAOUGG010000650.1 GCA_029857855.1 Acidimicrobiia bacterium
CATCACGGCAAACTTCCCTAATCCCGACGGCACCTACCCCGACGCCTCGCGCGACTTCGTCGGGCAAGGGGTCGGAAATCTGGTGGCCGGCACGTTTCAGGGGATGCCGGTCGGTGGCTCGATGTCGGCGACGTCGATCGTCACCGCAGCAGGATCCCGGAGTCGAGTGGCCCAGATGATCGCGGCGGGGGTGATGGCGGTGATCATTCTCGTGTTCGGATCCGTCGTCGGTGACACGGCGATGCCGGCACTGGCCGGACTGTTGATCGTCGTCGGGATTCGCACCATCAAGCCGGCAGAGATCCTGGCGGTTTGGAAGACCGGCCAGATCCAAGCGGTGACGATGACGGTAACCCTGGCGCTGACCATCATCATTCCGCTCCAGTTCGCCGTGCTCGTCGGCGTCGGGATGTCAACGCTGCTGTTCGTGATCCGCCAATCGAACGATCTCGTCGTCAAACGAATCCTCATCGACGGACAGGGTGTACGCGAGGTCGAGCCCCCGGATGAGATCAGCCCGAACGACGTGGTTCTGATCCAGCCCTATGGGAGTCTGTTCTTCGCTTCCGCTTCGGTCTTCGAGAACAGGCTCCCCCAGGTGACGTCGGAGTCCCGGAACTCGGTCGTCATCGTGCGGCTGCGCGGTCGTACCGATCTGGGATCGACGCTCACCGAGACACTCATCCGCTACGCCGCAGCGTTGCAGGGCGCCGGCAGCAAGCTCGTGCTCATCTCGGACAGCAGGCGGGTGCGCTCACAACTGGCGGTGACGGGCGTTACCGCGGCCATCGGGAGCGAGAACCTCTACGAGTCGAACGAGTGGCTGGGGGCGGCGATGCGCCGGGCCCACGACGATGCTCTGTCCTGGGTCTCCGAGCACGCAACGTGAACTGAACGCCGTCGAGAGGACCTTCTGAACGATGACCGATCAACTGTTGCCTTCGTGGCGGGATGGGGCCACCCGCTCCGCCGTTGTCGACTTCCTCGACGCGGCCGACGAGATTCCCCACGAGCGTCGTGTTGCGGTGTTCGACAACGACGGCACCCTCTGGTGTGAGAAACCCCGGTACACCCAGCTGGACTTCTTCGTCTGGGAGCTCAACCATGCGGTCAAGGACCGGCCGGCGTTGCAGTCCGTTCCCGAGTACGCAGCCGTGCTCGGCGGGGACATGGCCGAGGTCCAAGATATCGGCCTGCCGCGGGTCGCTGTGGCCCTGGTCGCCCTGTTCGAGAAGATGGAGCCCGAGGCCTTCGAGGCTCGAGTCAGAGCTTTCTTCGATGAAACCCGGCATCCCGACAGTGGTCTCCGATACGACCAGATGGTCTACCAACCGATGCTCGAGCTGATGCAGGCGCTGGAGGATCGCGGTTTCACCAATTGCATCGTGACCGGCGGTGGCACCGAGTTCGTGCGAGCCATCAGTCGCAGGGTGTACGGCGTGGACCAGGAACGGGTTGTCGGCACGTTGGTCCGCTATACGCTTGCCGATCGCAATGGTCGACGGGTGCTCGTGCGCACGAGTCTGCTGGAGGGTGAGGTGAACGAAGGCGAAGCCAAGATCTCGAACATCCAGATGGCGCTTGGCCGACAACCGTCACTTGCCGCCGGCAACTCGCCCGGCGATGCCGACATGCTCGAGTACACGAACTCGTTGGACGGACCGTCTCTGGCCCTGCTTGTGAACCACGACGACGCCGAGCGGGAGTACGCCTACCGGAGTGAGGCCGGCTCCTTCGACGCCGAGGAGGCGGTCGAGGCCACCGCAACAACACTCGGGTGGACCCAGATCAGCATGCGCGACGACTGGGCCACGGTGTTCCCCGATCCGTGAAGCCCGGGGTTACAGCGTGTCGGCTATCGAAATCCTTGGCGGGTGAAAGAGCAGGACCACACTGACCAACGCCATCCATGCCGGGAACACGTACACGTTCGGACTGGCCATGGTGACGTTGAGGAACATGGCAACGCCCACCGCGTAGCTCACCAGGATCAGCCACCTCGGCAGCGCTTCGGTGCGTAGCGCCAGGGTGGACAGCGAGAAGATGAACAGCGAGCCGATCCGGGGGGCGAAGACGCCCAGCACGATCCGGGCCAAGATCCTGCTCATTGCCACCGTGTCCGGGTCGACGGCTCGCCCCGTCTCCTCGACCAACACCAGCGGCGCGGCGAATGCGGCCGAACCGATGAACATCAGAACGGCCAGCAGAATGCCCCCTCCGAAGAAGACCGTGCCGAACAGCTTTGGCTCGGCATCGCCGATCCGGCCCCGGATGACACCGACGAACCACAGAAACCCAATTGTGGCGATGACGAGAATCTGCAGACTTGCGAGCCCGCTCAAGCCTTCAGGATCAGCGTAGTACTCGAGAATCTCCGAGTCGGACGCTTCGATCGACGGCGCGTCGAGCCAACGGGTCATCACCACCAGCCATCCAACGGAAGCCACGATGCCCGCGGCCGCTGCGGCCTGAAACGAGCGGAGGCGTCGACGCCACCCCGAAAGGAGCCCATTCTCCGACGCACCGAGTGTCATCACAATCACCCCTGTTCGGTTCTGGATCGGTTGGACGGACCGGGCCGTACTGGGCCATCGAGATCAGAGCAACCCTAGTGGTGCTTCACTTGCCCCGCAATCGATGGCACCGCCGATCGCGGGATCAGCCCTCACCGTTGCCTCGACGTTTTCGCCGTGGGCACTCCACTCCGGACTCATGCCCTCACGGTAGGTGTCGGTCAAACGGGCAGCCCCAAGGTGTCAACACTTTGGCCAAGCCGCGTTGCAGCCTCACCCAGGCCGGTTTGCCAGCCAGCTCCGGATGCTCCAAGCAGGGGCGAGCGGTGTGTGGTCTTGGTCGTTGTCGGGCGAAACTTCGTCGGTGAAGAAGATTGCGGTTGGGATCGATGGTTCGGATGGTTCGAAGAAGGCGCTGCGCTGGGCGATCGAGCACTCGTCGAAGGACCGCTT
>JAOUGG010000649.1 GCA_029857855.1 Acidimicrobiia bacterium
GCCGGGCAGACCGAGCGGGTCGAGCTGATGACGGGCATCCTGCCCGTCTACTCCCGCAGTCCCGCCCTCATCGCTCAAACGGCGGCCACGATCGACGCCCTGTCCGGGGGCCGCTTCGTGCTGGGCCTCGGCACGTCCGGTCCCCAGGTGATCGAGGGCTGGCACGGCTACCCGTTCGACAAGCCGTTGGCCCGCACCCGTGACACCATCGAGATCTGCCGCAAGGTGTGGTCGGGCGAGCGGGTCATCCACAACGGCGCGGCCTTCAGCCTCCCGCTGCCCGAAGGGCAGGGTCGGGGGCTCGGCAAACCGTTGAAGTTTGTGGGTAAGCCGCTGCGATCCGACATACCGATCGTCGTTGCCTCGATCGGACCCGGGAACGTGGAGTTGACGGCCGAGCTGGCCGACGGCTGGCAGCCGATCCACTTCGTGCCGGATCGGTTCCGTCAGGTGTGGGGCGATGCCCTTGCCGCCGGCGAGGCAAAACGATCACCGGAACTCGGCCCGCTGGAGATCATCGCCGGCGGCTTCGTCACCCTGGGTGACGGTGAGGCGGTGGAACAGGCCCGCAACGCGGCCCGGGCCCACATCGCGTTCTACGTTGGTGGGATGGGCGCGAAGGGCGAGAACTTCTACAACGATCTGTTCCGCCGCTACGGGTGGGAGGAGGAGGCCGAGAAGATCCAGGATCTGTTCCTGGCCGGCCACCGCGAGGAGGCGACGGCCGCCGTCCCCGACGAGTATCTGGATCTCTCCATGCTGTGCGGCGACGAGGCGACGGTGCGGGAGCGTCTGATCGCGTACGGCGACGTCGGCGTCACCCACCTCACGATCGCCCCGACCGGCCCCGATCCGCTCGGCACCATCGAGGCGCTGAAGGACCTGATCGACTCCTGACCGTTCGCAGCCCTTCTGCGCAATCCACACGACGCTGAGTGTCACCTGGCTTGCGCAGAACGGTGTTTATTGCATGCCGCTGGGGCTTATGGTGCGCTGCGACACCTCGACCAGCTCACCGCCCCGAACCTCATACGACACGACACGGTCGACCGAGTGCATTCCCTGACGGGCCTTGCCCGACACCACGTCGAGCTCCATGCCGGTCAACACCGGCAGCAGGGCCACCGCCCGAAAGCCGTCGTCACGCCCGGGATTGGATCGCTTGTCCTCTCGAATCAGCTCGGTCGACTCCCAGATCCACATGTCGTTCACCGACACGAACCGGCACCGGTGGTTGGTGCGCGACTTGGAGACGAGACCGCCGGGACAGACGATGACGCCGCTCCCCGACACGCCGCCACCGCTCCCCTCCTCGATCCACGGCAGCAGACCCAGGCCGTCGTTCCCGAAACCCGACTCGAACGCGGCGGCGATGATCGCATCGAGGTCGCCACGGGCGACCGCCCGCTCCCGTTGCAGCTGTCGTGCCGCCTCGGCCACGTTGGCCAGATCGTCTCCCTCGAGTCGGTCGAGGACCCGGATCACGTCGTCGGGATGACCCGACAGCAGCTTGGCGGCGGAGCTGACGCGCCGTGTCGAAGGCGCGTCAGCTCGCCCGCCGATATCGGTTCCTGGAGCCGTCGATCGGGCCTGCCTACTCGCCACCCTCGTTGAGGGTAACGGTGACCGGTGCCCAACCGTCGCCGGTCACATCGGCATCCCCGATCAGGTCGAGCGCAGCCTGGGAGTACTCGGTGGTGTAGGCGGCGTCATCGGGAGCGGCGGCGAGCACGCCCTCCGACAGTGAGACGTCGATGGTCTGATCCCACAGCGCCTTGTCCATCACACCGGCACCGCCGGGGGACGGCCAGATCAGCTTGTTGATCTCGTTGAGCTGCCAGGTCTGGTGCGATGCCCCGAGTGTGGTGCCGTTGTTGAGCACAACCTCGACGCAGGCTTCCGCGTTGTCTCGGCACCACATCCATCCCTCGATCGAGGCGGCGATGAAACGTGTCGTCTGGTCGGCGTACGCCTCGTCGCCCAGTCTGGTGCCGTCGGCCCAGATGGCGTCCTGCAACATGGCCGTGCCGACGTCGTTCCAGTCGATGACGGTCAGATCCTCGGGCTGAAACAGCTCGCCCGTATCGGGATTAACGGTCTCCAGCACCTGGGCGTATTCGTTGTAGGTCATGGCCTGCGCGGCGTCGATCTCACCCTGGATGAGGGCGTTCATGTCGAATGCCTGTTGAACCAGTTCGAAGTCGGTTCCCGGCTCCAGACCGGCCGATCGAGCACCGGCCAGCATCTCGAACTCGTTGCCGAAGCCCCAGTTGCCGATCTTCTTGCCCGCAAAGTCGGCCGGATCGCTGACACCAGGGTCGGCGAACGACACCTGCAGTGTGCCCGACCGCTGGAAGATCTGGGCCACATTCACGATGTCGATGCCTTCCGCCTCGCTGGTCACCAGCGCCTTGGGTACCCAGGAGATGGCGTAATCGACGGCGCCCGACGCCAGCTGCTGCTGGGGCACGATGTCGACACCGCCTTCCACGATCGTCACATCGAGGCATCGGGCGGCGTAGAAGCCCTCGTCGACCGCCGCGTAGTAGCCGGCGAACTGAGCTTGGGCAACCCACTGGAGCTGAAGGCTGACTTCGTCAACCGTTTCGCAGTCGCCGTCGCCGCCGGCCGCCGTGTTGGTGCTGTCGTCACCGCAGGATGCGGCCACGATGGTGATGGCCAGCAACAGAGCCAGCCAGGACCATCGCCGCCGTCGATTGTTTGTTTGGTAGTGCATCTCTCTCCCCTGGTTAGTTGAGGTTCCTGTTGAATTATTGCCCGTCGACCGGGCGCCGCCACGGCATCGCCACCCGTTCGAGGGCAACTGCCAGTGCGAACAAGGCCAACCCAACGACGCTGGCGACGACAATCGCCGCCCACGCCTCGGCGTAGCGGGCGAAGCTGGCGTTCTGGGTGATGACCGGACCGAGCCGGTCCTGGGGGCCCCCGAAGTACTCGGCCACGAT
>JAOUGG010000044.1 GCA_029857855.1 Acidimicrobiia bacterium
CCCGTCCCCCAAAGGTTGACGAAGGAACGCATCGATGACCAATCACCACGATCCAGTTGCCGCCCACGATCTCGACGCGAACCGGGGGACGCCACCCCGATCGGCCGCCGAGGCGGCCCGGGCGCTCGAGCGGGTCCAGTACGAGATCAAGAAGGTCATCGTCGGCCAGGACAACATGATCGAGCGGCTACTGGTGGCGTTGCTGGCCCGGGGCCACGTGCTGCTCGAGGGCCTGCCGGGGCTGGCCAAGACGCTGGCTGTGTCGACGATGGCCCAAACCATCGGCGGCAGCTTCGTGCGGCTCCAGTTCACCCCCGACCTCCTGCCGTCCGACCTGATCGGCACGAGGATCTGGCGGACCGGGACGGAGAAGTTCGACATCGAGTGGGGCCCCGTGTTCGCCAACCTGGTGCTGACCGACGAGATCAACCGGGCCCCGGCCAAGGTCCAATCGGCGCTGCTCGAGGTGATGGCGGAACGTCAGGTTTCGATCGGCGGCACGACCAGGCCCCTCCCCTCACCCTTCCTCGTGCTCGCCACCCAGAACCCCGTCGAATCCGAGGGTGTCTACACCCTGCCCGAGGCCCAGCGCGATCGTTTCCTGATGAAGGTCGTCGTCGACTACCCGACACCGAGCGAGGAGATGGAGATCGTTCGCCGGGTCGGGGTCTCGATGCCGGAGGCGAGCCAGGTCATGGACCTCACCGAACTCGAGGACCTCCAGCTGCTCACCGATCGGATCTACGTCGACAACTCGGTGGCCCAGTACGCGGTCGACCTGGTGAT
This sequence comes from Acidimicrobiia bacterium, assembly GCA_029857855.1. GTDB lineage: Bacteria > Actinomycetota > Acidimicrobiia > Acidimicrobiales > SZUA-35 > JAHELU01. The sequence goes on from JAOUGG010000044.1 coordinate 787, forward strand.
GGCCACCCGGGAGTCGGGCCTGCGTGGCCTACCCGAGCTTGAACCGATGATCGAGTTCGGGGTCAGCCCCCGGGCCACCCTTGGTCTCGTGGCCGCCGGGCGAGCGTTGGCCCTGATGCGAGGGCGCGACTACGTGGTGCCCCAGGACGTGTTCGACGTGACCCGCGACGTCTTCCGCCACCGCCTGATGTTGACCTACGAGGCGTTGGCGAAGGGCCTGTCGTCGGACGACGTCATCAACCGCATTCTCACCGTCGTTCCGGCGGCACCGGTCGGACCCGATCCCCGACCGGTCGACGGCACGGCCGAATATCCCCGGCCCGGCCTCGAACCCAGCCCATACGCCGGGTCCTCCGACCACCCGCCGGAGTAGGACGGACGACGTTGACCAATCCGATGAACGCCGATCCGCCCGCGGTGATCGAGCCGTCGACCCGGGAACTCCTCCGCCGGCTCGAACTCGAGGTGACGCGGCGGCTCGACGGGCTGCTCCACGGCGACCACCGGGGGCTGGTACCCGGCCACGGCTCGGAACTGGGCGAAACCCGCCGTTACGCCCCCGGCGACGACGTGCGCCGCATCGACTGGAACGTCACCGCCCGTCTTCAGGAGCCCTACATTCGGCAGACCATCGCCGAGCGGGAACTCCAGACTTGGCTGGTCGTCGACCGGTCGTCCCGCATGGATTTCGGAACGGTGAACTGCGAGAAGCGGGATCTGGCGCTGGCCGCGGCGGCGGCCGTTGGTTTCCTGACGGCCCGTGACGGCAACCAGCTGGGCGCGGTCCTGGCCGGCCGGGGGGACCCGGTGGTGGTCGGGGCGCGGGGCTCGCGCAAACATCTGCTCCGCATCCTCCACGACCTGGCCTCCACCCCCCATGAGGACAACAGCGGCGTGACCGATCTGGGCGGTGCGCTCGGTCGACTGGCCGGGGTGGCGCGGCGGCGGGGTCTCGTCGCCGTCATCTCCGATTTCGCCGTGACGCCAGGTTGGGAGCAGCGGCTCGCCATCACGGCCCGCCGTCACGACGTCCTCGCCGTGCAGGTGTCCGACCCCCGCGAACACGAGTTGCCCGATGTCGGTGTCGTGACCGTGCGCGATCCGGCAACCGGAGCGCTGCGGGAGCTGGCCACCGACCGGCCGTCTGTACGGGAAGGCTACGCCCGGGCCATCGAGGCCCGCCAACGACTGCTCGAGGCGACGTTCACGGAGGCCGGCATCGACCACCTGTACCTGTCGACCGACCGGGAGTGGCTCGACGACCTGGTGTCCTTCATCCAGCGGCGGCGGCTGGTGCTGGCCCACCGGGCTGCGGCCGGAGGGGGTGGCCGGCGGTGAGCTTTCTGTCCCCCGAGCGGCTGTGGTTGATGATCCTGGTCGGCTTCCTGATCGCGGCCTACGTGTTGGTCCAGCGGCGACGCAAGGTGTACTCCCTGCGGTTCGCGTCACCGGAGCTGTTCGAGTCGATCGCGCCGGAGGGCCCGGGTTTCCGCCGGCACGTGCCACCGATCGTGTTCCTCTCGGCGCTGGCCGTCCTGGTGGCGGCGTTCGCCCAACCGGCCCGCCAGGTGCGGGTGCCCCGGGAGCGGGCCACGGTGATCGTGGCCATCGACGTGTCGCTGTCGATGCAGGCCACCGACGTCGAACCCGACCGCCTGTCGGCGGCCCAGGTCGCGGCCAACCGGTTCATCGACGAGTTGCCGCCGAGCCTCAACGTCGGCATCGTCTCGTTCGCCGGATCGGCCTCGGTGCTCGTCAGCCCGACCATCGACCGCCTGCCGGCCCACAACGCCATCAACAACCTCCGGTTGGCCGAGTCGACCGCCATCGGCGAGGCCATCTTCACGTCGCTCGACGCCCTGCAGACCGCGCCGGCCGACGGAGCGGCCGAGCCGCCACCGGCCCGGATCGTGTTGCTGTCCGACGGCCAGACCACGGTCGGTCGCCCCGACTCCGACGCGGTCGACGCCGCCGTGGACTCCGACGTGCCGGTGTCGACCATCGCCTTCGGCACCAGCCGGGGCACGATCGAGTACGACGACCCCAACACCGCGGTGGTCGAACGGCAGCAGATCCCCGTTCCGGTGATGGAGGACAACCTGCGGGCCATCGCGGACGGCACCGACGGTGCGTTCTTCACCGCCTCCTCACTCGACGAGTTGGAGGCGGTCTACAACGACATCGGTTCGGCCATCGGCTACGAGCTGGTCGATCGGGAGATCACCGACTGGTTCGTCGGAGGCGGGATCGCCCTGCTGGCGCTGGCGGCGGCGTTCAGTCTCGTTTGGTTCCAGCGTCTGCCGTAGCGGTCTCCGGCGCGACGGTTTCGACGTCGTTGTCGAGCACGGGTCGGGGCGTGGGTTTCAGGACGGACCACGGTTGTTGGAGCGTTCCGACAAGGCGGGAGTCTGGGAACCGGGCGCGGAACTACGACCGTTTCAGCCACTGGCAACAACATGATCGTTCGGTTTGTCGGCCTGTGCAGGCAACCACTCGGCGAGTAAAATGCGGAGGTGACACAATCTCTGCACCCCCGAGACGGCGGCGCTATCGACACAATCGATACGGATCGATACAACCTTGATGATCTCGAATTCAGCGAGTGGTGTCGGGCTCAGCTCGAAATCAACGGTGCGCTCGTGCTGCCAGGCTTCTTCACTGAGCAGATGATCTATGAGGTGTTGGCCGATTCGGTCCCTCGAATCGACGAAGCGTTCTTCACCACCAACGTCACCCACAATGTCTACCTGACACCACCGGATGATCAGTTGGCCGACGACCACGTATTCAACCGCCAGGTGATCAGCACCAAAGGCTGTCTAGCTCACGACCAGGTCCCGTCGGCATCGCCGCTGCGGACCGTCTACGAGTCCGACCGTTTCCGGCGATTCATGGCCCACGTCCTCGACATCGAGTCGGTGCACTCCTATGCCGACAATGTGTCAGGTATCAACGTTCATTTCCATCTCGACGAACAGGAGTTGGGCTGGCACTTCGACAACTCCGCTTTTGCCGTGACCGCTCTGATGCAGGCCCCGGAGTCGGGCGGAGTTTTCGAGTACGTGCCGAACCTGCGCGATGCTGATGCCAACGACCTCAACTTCGACGGGGTCGAAGCGGTGCTGGATGAGACTGTCCCCGACAGGATTCGCACTCTCGAATTTGATCCCGGAGCGTTGGTGATGTTCCGGGGCCGCAATTCGATGCATCGGGTAACCCCTAGTCGAGGTTCGATACCTCGGGTGCTGGTTGTGTTCGCCTACAACACCGAGCCTGGCATCGGCCTGTCGGAGTCGGCCAAACTGACGTTCTATGGCCGTAATGAGTAGATCAGGGGCACGGCGTCAAAGTCATTCGCCGGCTCGAGAAAGCTGATCGAACGGGATGTGGCATCGTATGACGCCGCCGTCGGGTGTTGGAGTCAGCGGTGGTTCGATCGTCGAGCACATGTCGCCATCGAGACGGCGAGGGCAGCGGGTGTGGAACACACAGCCACTTGGCGGATTGACCGCGCTGGGAATCTCACCTTCGAGGGAGATGCGGGGCCGGGAATTCCCTTCGACCGACGGTGCCGCCGACAGAAGCGCCTCGGTATAGGGATGGTGGGGTCCGTCAAAGACACGTTCGGCCGGGCCAAGTTCCATTATCCGACCGAGATACAGCACCGCGATTCGGTCAGACAGATAACGCACCACCCGAAGGTCATGAGAGATGAAGAGGTAGCTGGTGGCCTCCTCACGCTGTAGGTCGGCCAACAGGTTCAAGATGGCGGCCTGAACGGATACGTCGAGAGCCGAAGTCGGCTCATCACAAACCACGATCCGTGGTTCGCCAGCAAAGGCTCGGCCAATGGCCACTCGCTGTTTTAACCCGCCCGATAACTGAGAGGGCCGCATGTCAAGATGCTGCTCGGTGAGCCGAACCGACGAAACAACATCCCGGAGTTTTGGCTCCACTTCAGACCGAGGAATTCCGGCCAATTTGCGAAGCGTGCGTGACATGATGCGGCGAACCGAATGGCGACGGTTGAGCGCTGAATCCGGATTCTGAAAAACAATCTGAATGGCCCGAACCTGATCATCAGCTCGACGTCGCGCCGTTGCCACAAGAGGTTGGCCATCGCAATAGATGGTGTCGGGCTCGTCGGGAGGGTGCAGACCGAGCACGGTATGAGCCAATGTGGTTTTACCGCTGCCCGACTCGCCAACGAGGCCAACCGTTTCCCCGGCGTACAACGACAACGAAACATCTCGAAGAGCCTGAACCTTCTTGCCGTGTTGATGGAACGTCTTGCTGACACTTTTGAGTTCCAGCACCGGTGGGGTTGATCGGTCGATCACTACCTCGACCCCAGCAGGAAGCTCGGCATGAACAATGGCCGGGACTTTGTCAACGTGGTGGCAGCGGACCGACCGATCGTCGAACATCGTCCATTCCGGGACTTCCGTTCGGCACACGTCGTCGACCAAGGGACACCGGTCGACAAAAACACAGGTCGGTAGGTCGGCGCCCGGCTCGGGCAGGAAGCCGGGAATGGATTCCAACCGTTGCGCCCCTTTGCGCGATCCGTGGCGAGGTAGGCAACGCAACAAACCAACGCTGTAGGGGTGGGCCGGTTCGTCGAAGACCTCATCCGCCGGACCTTCCTCCACCAACTTGCCGGCGTAGAGCACGCCCACCCGATCGCACATCGACCGTATAGCGCCGAGGTCATGGGAGATGAACAGGACGGCCGTGCCGTACTCAATCCGTAGATCGCGGACCAGCTGCAGAACCTCAGCCTCAACCGTGGCATCGAGTCCGGTCGTCGGTTCGTCCAAGATCAGCAGTGTTGGGTCGCAGGCTAACGCCATGGCGATGACCACCCGCTGTTGCATGCCACCTGACAGCTGATGGGGGTAACGGTTCAGGACCAGCTCGGGGTCGGCGATTTGTACCTTGGCCAGGGTGTCCCGGGCCCGGTGAGCCGCCTCGTCTGGCTGCAATCCAAGAACGGTGAAGGCCTCAATGAGTTGCGGACCGACCTTGATCGTCGGGTTGAGGGCCTGACCAGGATCCTGATACACCATGGAGACGGTTTCGGCTCGGAGATGTCGGAGATCGGCGGTTCCCATGGCCAAAACATCGCGACCAGCCAGCCGCACCGAGCCTCCCAAAATTCGGGCGTTGGGGGGTAGATAGCGTATGGCGGCGTAGGCCGCGGTGGACTTTCCGCAGCCGCTTTCACCAACCAAGCCATAGGACTCACCGGGCTCGATTCGTAGCGACACATCACGTAGGACTTCGAGGGATCTGCCCCGAACGACGTAGGCCAAACGAAGGTCATCAACTGCCAATGCCGGTTCACTCATCGGTCGATGACCCCTTCAAGAGCATCGGCTACCAGGTTGATGGCGACCACCAATGACGCCAAGGCCAGAGCCGGCACCAGCGACGGCCACCAGACGTCACTCAGCAAACTGATGCGTTCGTCGAAGATGGTTCTCCCCCAGTCGGGAGACCCGGGCTGGGATCCAAATCCGATGAAGGCCAGGCCGGCCATGGTGAATACGGCGTAACCGAGCCGGACGGTGAACTCAACAATGATCGGCCCGAACACGTTGGGAAGAATCTCGATAAACATGACGTAGAACGCATTCTCGCTCCGTAGTTCGGCAGCTCGGACGTATTCAAGATTACGTTCCTCCAGCACGGCGGCCCGAACGGTCCGGGCGACGAGCGGAGCGAAAAGAAAGCCAATTACTCCGATGATGGTAAGACGACCAGCGCTGAGTGAGGTAAGGGCCAACAACGCCACCAAGATCACGGGCAAGCTGATGAGCGCCTCGATCAGGCGACTTACAACGTCGTCGACGATCCCGCCCAGGTAGCCCATCGTCAGGCCGAGAATCACGCCGAGGCCAGTGCCAAGCACGGTGGCGGCCGGGGCCACGATAAGTATCTCTCGTGCTCCGTAGATAGCCCGACTGAAGACGTCACGGCCGAATCGGTCGGTGCCGAAAAGATGGCCGTCGTTGAATGGTCGCACCCACTTCGCCAGCGGGTCTTGAGCGGTGGGGTCATGGGTGGCGACGAGGTCGGGAAACACAACACACAGGACCCAAAAGGCCAGGATGGCCATACCGACAATGAAGGTCTTGGACCGCAGCAACTGCGACCAGAACTCTCGGCGAACGGCTTTGGCCCCCGGCGTTTGGATCTCGACCGCCGTCATTCTGCCCCTTCGAGTCGAACCCGTGGGTTCAGCCAGGCGGTGAGCAGGTCGGCCAGCAGGGTCATGATCATTGAAAACACACCGACCACAAAAACCGATGCCATCAGCATCGGTACGTCACGATCCTCGGCCGCCTTGGCGATGAGCAGACCCAACCCCTTGTAGTTGAACATGGTCTCGGTCACCAAAAGCCCACCTAGCAAGTAGCTCATCTGCGATGCGATGACAGCAATGGTCGGCAACATGGCGTTGCGGAGTACGTGGCGCCTCATGACCTGCAGCCACGTCAAACCCTTGAGGGTCGCCGTCCTGGTGTAGTCGGCGGCCAGGGCATTGATCGTGCCCGCCCGCGCCATTCGGGCGATATAGCCGAACAAGATGGCACTCAGCGTGAGCGCTGGCAGCACAATGGCTTTGAGTTGCTCACCGATCGTTCCGTCGCCCGAACCACCGGGCGGCAGCCATTTGAGGCGAACGGCAAAGACCAGAATCAACACGATGCCGACTACGAACTCGGGGGTCACGGCTAACGTCAAGCCAACGATGGTGATGATCCGGTCGGTTGGCCGACCCTTACGGAATGCGGCGATTGCTCCCCCGATGATGCCGAGAGGAATCACGATGACCAACGTCGCCAAGGCCAGCTTGAGCGAGGCTACGAACGCTCCGGGCAAGAAGTCCATGACCGGGGCTCGGAACTTGTATGACTCGCCGAAATCGCCTCGAAAAGCATCACCGGCCCAGCGCAGGTATCGAATGTGCACCGGACCGTTGAGCCCTAGTTCTTCATTGAGATTGTCAACCGACTGCTGTTCGGCGAACGGACCAAGAATGGCCCGCCCCACACTGCCCGGCAGGACCGATGCCACCAGAAACACCACCATGCTCAGGAGCACCAAGGTGATAACGGCAAGCCCAAGCCGACGTATGAGGTAGCGGGTCATCCCGACTAGCTAGCTCTTCGCTGCCTGGTCGGTGTAGACGTACCCCATGGCCCCGGTGACCACGCCGGAGATGTTGGTCTTGACGGCCGACAGGTAGTTGTAGTTGTACGGGAAGATGATGGGCACCTCGTCAACCAGCAGGGTCTGGATTTTGGCCGAGGCGGCCTGCTGCGACTGCAGATCGGTCGACGCCGAATACTCGTCGACCAATGCGTCATAGGTGGGGTTGGCGAACTCGGCACCGTTCCACACCCCGCCCTTGTCCGCTGACTTGAGCGGTGCGGCCAGGAAGACATCAGGCACACCTCGGTGGCCGTAATCGGTGATGCCAATGTCGGATCCGGGGACTGATTCGTCCCACGACACCCAGTAGTTGTCGTAGTAGTCATCACGCATCTCGATTGTGATGTTGATCCCCAACTCTCGAGCCGCGTTCTGCACAATCACGGCCAGGTCGGGAATCTCCTGAGTCCCAAAACCGTAAAGGGTCGTGTCGAAACCATCGGGCGCAGCTTCGGCCATAAGGGCCTTGGCCTTGTCGAGGTTGTACTCCTGCTTAACCGGGGTGCCGGTTGAGGGGAACACATCGAAGAAGGGCGAGTCATTGGCGATGTTGGCCTTGCCGCTGAACAGTCCGTCGATAATGGCGCCACGGTCCATGGCCATTGCCAGAGCCTGACGGACTCGTTTGTCGGCGAACGGTCCTTTCGAGGTACGGAGATGGATCTGACGATGGGCAGTTGAGGGGTGTTCGATGACGTTGACATCGGGGTTGTCGAGCAACGATTCGCCGCCGGAAACCGAGAACTGCGACATGACGTCGAGTTCGCCCGAGGTAAAGGCCGTGATCTGAGCGGCCAAGTCGTCGATGAACTGGAACTCGATCTTTTCGATCGGGGCCGCCGGACCCCAGTAGTTCGGATTGCGTACCAGCGTCGCCCCCTTGACACCATCGTAGCTTTCGATCATGTAAGCGCCGGTGGTCGGAATGTTGGCCGTGGCAAAGGCTGATGTGTCGGTAACCGAGGCTGGGAGAACAAACGAGTTGTAGTTGTCGGACGAGACGATGTACGGGAAGTTACCCATCGGGCCATCGAGACGGAACAACACCGTGTTGTCATCGACGGCGGTGATGCCGCCAGGGGACAACCGACCGACTTCAAACGCCGAAAGAGCGTTGGAGTTGTTGTCGGGGTCAACCAGCCGCTCCATGGTGGCCACGACGTCGGCGGCGGTGACGGGCGTTCCATCGTTGAACGTGGCGGCAGGATTGAGCTTGAACGTCCACTCCGAGCCGTCAGCGTTTGGCGACCATTCGGTTGCCAACAGGGGCGAGAGTGACAGATCGGGATTGGACGTCAGCAACGTCTGCCCGACCGAGCTCAAGATCGTCAACCCGTTTTGATCGTTGATCAAGACCGGGTCGAGATTGGCCGACGCTGCTGACGGCGTCCCCGAACCGATAACCAGCAAAGCGGCCGCAGCGGTTGATCCGGTGTCCTCTTCGCTGCTGGTGTCTTCTCCGCCGCTCGTGTCCTCCGTGTTGCCGGTGTCCTCGTCGACCGCGGTTGCGTCTTGCCCGGCGTCGTCACTTGAGCCACACGCGGCGATGAGGGCACCGATTGTCGGTACAGACATTCCAACGATGGTGCCCCGGACCAGAAAAGCTCGGCGAGTGAGCCGACCTGCCGCGTATTCGTCGATCACATGGTTGCCGATTTCGCCTTGCGAGCGCCGAATGGCGTCGAGTTGGCGAGGGTCACGTTTGCTGCTCATTGTCGATCCTCTTTTGGAGTTCACGTTCGTTCGACTACAACGGGCACAATTGTCGCGCACATAGGGGCCGTCAGAGGGAGATCGTGTACTTTTTGTCACATCGTAAGTCAGTGGTAAATCAGTGATGGTCGTTGAAGAGCGGCGACGAAGCCGCTCGGAGAGCACGAGGCTTCTGCCATGGACCCAACCGACTCGGTGACGTCAGCGTCAGGTTTGCGACAGGTCGCTCAGGCCCTACGCCAAGCGGGTGTGGCCGGCTACGACCGGAGTTGGTCGATGCCAGCGGCGTTCTACAACGATCCAGCGGTGCTCGATGTGGAACGTGAACAGCTCTTTTCAAAGGAGTGGATCTGTATCGGTCGGGCCGACGAGATTCCCGAGCCTGGCAGCTCCATGAGTTTCCAGCTCTGCGACGAACCGCTGGTGGCGGTCCGGGACGCCGACGACACAATTCGGGTCTTGTCAAACGTGTGCCGTCACCGAGGGGCATTGCTCGTCACGGGAAAGGGCTCGGGATCACACCTGATGTGCCCCTATCACCAGTGGTCCTATGAACTTGACGGACGTCTGGCCCGGGCGCCCCGGATGGAGACCCACGCCGAGTTCGAACCGGCCGCCTGCCGACTGCCCGAATTCGCTTGCGAGCAGTGGATGGGGTTCATTTTCGTGTCGCTCAACCCCGATCCAGCCCCGTTGACTCCCCGACTGGCCGATCTGGAGGCCAAGGTCTGCAACTACCACATGGAGGAGATGGCGACCCGATTCGTCTCCGAAGAGGTTTGGCCAACAAATTGGAAAG
>JAOUGG010000651.1 GCA_029857855.1 Acidimicrobiia bacterium
CTGTTCAACGCCAGCACCTGGCTCGTCGACCGTCACGTGGACGACGGTCGGGGCGATCAGGTCGCCATCCGCTGCCTCGGCGCCTCCGTGACCTACCGGGATCTGCGGGATCTGATCGAGCGGACGGCCGGAGCGTTGCGAGCCGTCGGTGTGCAACCCGAGCAGCGGGTGGCGATGGTGATGCTCGACTCGGTGGAGTTCGTGGCGACGTTCCTAGGCGCCATGCGCATCGGCGCCGTGCCACTCGCTGTCAATCCGCTTCTGCCCGGACGTGATCTGGGAGCCATCGCCGGCGATGCCCGAGCCCGGATCGTGGTCGTGTCCGGGGATCGAGCCGCCTCGATCGCCGATCTGGTGGCCGCCGCGCCCGAGGTGGAACTGGTCGTCGTCACCGATACCGAGGACGGCTCGACTCCCGACGTCGAGATCGACGCCGATGGAGTCGACACCACGACCTGGTTTGCGCTCCTGTCCAACGACGGCGACGGGTCGCCTTTCTCGACCTGGAGTGAGTCGCCCGGTTTCTGGCTCTGCACATCGGGTTCGACCGGGCAGCCAAAGCTGGCCATGCACCGCCACATCGACATCAAGGTCACGTGCGACACGTTCGCCGACCACGTGCTGGGTGTGCGGCCCGACGATCGCTTCTATTCGGTCGGACCGATGTTCCACGCCTACGGTCTGGGCAACTCGATCTCGTTCCCGTTCTCGGTCGGTGCCACCACGATCCTGGTGCCGACGCGGCCGCCGACGCCGAAGCTGGTCGTCGACACCATGGCCGCCGAAGCGCCGACCCTGTTCTTCTGTATCCCCACCTTCTACGCCGCGCTCAACAACGCCGGCGTCCCGGCCGATGCCTTCGCCTCGGTCCGATTGGCGGCGTCGGCCGCCGAGCCGCTTCCCGCCGAGACGTTCGAACGGTTCCGGGAACAGTTCGGGGTGACGATCCTCGATGGGATCGGTTCGACCGAGATGCTCCACATTTACCTGTCGAACAGCGAAGCCGACCTCCGGCCGGGGACCAGCGGTGTGCCCGTGCCGGGCTACGAGCTCAAACTGATCGACGACAACGGCGATGTGCAGGTGCCCGGCGAACCGGGTCAGCTCTGCGTGTCGGGGGCCAGCGCCGCCACCGGCTACTGGTGCCGTTTCGAGCAGTCGCGGGCCACGTTCCGGGGCCCGTGGATGTACACCGGCGATCTCTACGACCGAAGTGAGGACGGCTTCTACACCTACATGGGTCGGGTCGACGACATGTTGCGGGTCGGCGGCGAGTGGGTGTCGCCGGCCGAGGTCGAAGGCGTGCTGATCCAGTACGAGACGGTGCTGGAGGCGGCCGTGGTGGGCGAACGGGACGAGGCCGGCATCCTCCGCCCGATCGCCTTCGTCATTCCGGTCGACGGCAAGACCGTCGGTAGTGACGAACTCGACCGTTTGTGCCGGGAGCACCTCGCGGGTTACAAGCGCCCGAAGCGCTACGAGATCGTGGCCGACCTCCCGAAGACGGCCACGGGGAAGATCCAACGATTCAAGCTACGCGCGTAGCGCCTCGCCCGGGCGCCCTCCGCCGCCCCGCCCAGTCCGATCTTGTTCAACGTCTTAGCGAATCGCGGAACCGGTCACTTCCTATCATCCATCAGCAGACTTGCCCTGGGCACGCCTCGTGGCTGCCACAAAGTCCTTGTGGACGCCCCGGAGAATGACGCCAACCCGTTTGTCATAAACGGCGGTCACGCCTCCCACCTGACCCTCGGCGAACGGAAGTCGGCCACAGGGATCATCACCATCGCCGACCAACTTCGCGGCGAAGAACATGATCGGAGCGGGGACGAGAAACAACCAGGGCCACGACGCGGATCGAGTCGCCTGGACCGGAACCATCCTGGTCGCTGCTCTACCCGAACGTACACAGACCATGGGGAAGTCGCCGGCCACAAATCGGTCGAAGCGGGTGACGTACTTCATGGAACCATTGTCGTTCGTCGAATCCACCGGAATGGTGCACAATTCGCTCTTTGTCTGCGCAGATTCGCTAAGACGTTGAACGTTCGGGGGGTGCGGGGATCGGCTCAACGCCACCAAGCGGGATGAAGGATGCCGGGTCGACCGTCAAGGAAACCGCCTCGCCGATACGTCGCCGCACCTCGTCGGCCCACACCACGGAGGTGTCCGAGACACTGCCGTCGAGTACCGCCCGGTGCCGGTACCGGCCCTGATGGAACTGGGACGAGGTGACGGTTCCCGTCAGCCGGTGATCGCCGGCGACCACCGGCGGCGCCGAACGCGGGGGCGAGTCGACAACCCGAACCGCATCGACCGGTACCACGACCGTGTCCGCCCCGATCGGCGACGACACCGCTCCGACGACCCGATCGCCTTCCTCCCATCTCACCCGGCCGTCGCCGTCGACCGCCACGGTCCAGATGTTGGGGCGGCCGAGAAACGTGGCCACGAACCGGGTGCCGGGGTCCTCCCACAACTCCTGCGGCGTGCCGACCCGGACCAGCCGGCCCTCGGTCAGCACCGCCACCCGATCAGCCAGCGCGAACGCCTCGGCCTGGTCGTGGGTGACGTGCAGCGCCGTCTGGTCCATACGATCGAGCAGCAGGTCGAGATCCGACACGAGCTGCTCCCGCAGGACCCGGTCGAGCGAGCCGAGCGGCTCGTCGAGCATCAACAGCGACGGCGCCGGAGCAAGGGCCCGAGCGAGAGCCACCCGCTGCGCCTCCCCGCCCGACAGCTGATCGATCGACCGGGCACCGAACCCGTCGAGACCGACGAGCGCAAGCATCTCGCGCGTGCGCACGTCGACCCGCTCCCCCACCGGCCCCTCGACCGCAGGCGACGACCCACTGTGGCGGAGTCCGTAGGCGACGTTGTCGGCCACGGTCAGATGCGGAAACAGCGCGTGGTCCTGAAACATCAGCCCGACACCCCGGCGGTGGGTCGGCACGCCGACGAGG
>JAOUGG010000652.1 GCA_029857855.1 Acidimicrobiia bacterium
GTCGATCAGATCCAGTTTGGTCTCGCCCCGCTTGGAGAAGAACACCTTGTAGGGACTGGAGATCCTCAGCTCGTGGCCGGCGATCTCGCGGACCACCGGCTCTCCGTGCTCGTCTACCTTCGCCAACTGAGGAGCTCCCCTTCGCCCTTCAGAAGCAGCGTGCCGGGGAACACCCGGAGCCGCCACGGATCGAGCCGCAGCACGGCGAACGCGTCGACATCGGGAGAGGTCCAGGCCGGGATCAGCGTGGGGTCGTAGCCCACGGGCTCCGGGCCGTTGGCGAACAGGTCCCACACTCGGGCGCACGTCTCGTGGTCGAACGCCCACTCCACCCGGCATTCGGCCTGGCACGTGTCCTGGTTTTCCGTCCAGTACGACAGCGACACGTACGGACTGTGTTCGACGTGAGCCCGCTTGACCGGCGTTGGTACGGTGGCCACCCAGCCGACGAGGTCCGAACCATCCCACTCCCAGATCGGATGCAGGATCCGGCTGCGTGGGCGATTGTCGGCGTCGACCGTCGCCACCGAGCACCACACGATCCGATGGGCCATCTCCACGAATGCCGGGGCTACCGAGGCCAGATCGGTTGAGCTGCTCATTCCTCCGAGTCTGCCACAACGGGAGCGGGAGGAGGAGGGGAAGGTGCGGCCGAAGGTGCCGGGGGCGGTGGTGTCGACGTGGCCGGCTTGCCCGGCCTGCCGGGTTTCCGACTGCGGCGATCCTGCAGCCTGCGCCGACCGAACCAAACGAGCGGCCCGAAGATCGCCAGCAGCACGAGCATCGGCAGGGCGAAGCCGACCAGCACGGTTGCCGCCGTCCACACCGCCTTGAGCACATCGACGCCGGCGCCGAAGCCGTCACCGAAGCCGGGGTCGCCCTCGGCTTCGAAGGCGTCGATGAAGCCCTCACCCCGGGCGTCGACCGACGGGCCGGCGGGCTCACCGTCGTCGGTGATCGGCGTTCCGGTGACCTTCGGTCGCAGCTGGGTGCGACGCTCAGCCGTCAGCTCGTAGGCCAGCATCAGGCTCTGCCCGCCGTCGAGGCGTTCGAGGTCGCCGTAGACGAGGATCAGGTCGTCGGTGGAGTCGATGCCGAGCGCCGTGTCGATGAAGACGAGATCGGCGATGGGTTCCTCGCCGGTGTTGATCACCTCGAAGCACACGGTGAGATCGGTGCCCGACTCGACCGACGACCCATCATTGCCGGGGCACGACGCTCCGTCGTCCTGGGCGTGATAGAGGGTGGTGCTCAGCGCCATCGAATGGTTGACGGCGTCCTGGACGAGCCGCAGGGTGATGGTGGCCAGGTCGATACGGTCCTGCAGGGTGCGGAGCTGGCCCCGCATGAGTTCGAGATCGCTCTCCCGTTCGAGCAGGAGGCGCTCGAGCTCGGCATAGTCCTCAAGATTCTGGGTGCCTTCGAGCGTGGTCCGGAGGCGGGTGACGCCGAGCTCGGCCACCTCGATCCGCGTCTCCAGATCCACGACCCGCTCCGTGACGTCGTCGGCCGAGATCACCTGGTTGCGGAGTTCGCCGACGCCGCCAAGGGCCTCGACCGCCCGGTCGAAGTCCTCGGGCAGGACCTTGAAGATGAGGACCGACTCGGGACGGTTGCCGCCCTGGGTCTGCTGACCGAACACGAAGCCGCCGACCGAGGCGATGATGTCGGTGGCCTGATCACCGGCGGCGGCCACGTCGTCGACCTCGACGGTGATGTCGGCGGTGAAGATGATCTGGCGACCGAAGTCGGCGGCGGTCAGCGGGGTGGCCGCCCCACCGGCGGCCCCGAGGTCGGACTCCTCGCCGCCGCTCTGGGCGGTGTCGGTTCCGGCGTCGGCGCTGTCGCCCTCGTCGGCCATGGCGGCCGGCTCCTCCAAGGCGTCGTCGGAGGGGGCCTCGGTCTCGAGGTCGAAATCGGCGGCAGTATCGACAGTCTCTTCCTCGGCGAAACCGCCGGATTCGACGTCGTCGGAGGAAGTGGCGACATCGGCCGAATCGCCCCCGCACGACGCGACGAGCAACATCAGCGTGAACAGAACGGCCAGAACCGTCAGTGGTGAACGATGAGTGTGTCGGTGCCTCATGGCGATGCCCTCCCGAGGTCGAGGTCTGTCTACCCCTCCGACGACACTAGTCGGCAGCCGGTTCCGCATTCGTCGCACCGACACGCAAGCGCAATCTCTCGCTAACCTGGGCCCCGATCCACTTCACCACTGGAGCATTCTGTCATGGGCGGCCTGCGACATCTTCTCGTTGATTCTCCGAACTCACTCGGAGCCAGAGCTCGCGCTCGGCGGGCGGCGCGATTGCTGGAAGCCTTTCCCGACCTCCACGACATGCACGTCATTGACCTCGGGGGAACGCTCGACTTCTGGCAACGCCTCCCCATCCGCCCGCATCGGCTGACGACCCTGAACCTGTGGTACAACGCCAACGCCGAGACACCTCCAGCCGAGTGGCATCACGACCGTTTCGGCGACGCCTGCGACCCACCCGACGACGTGCTGAGCGGATCGTACGATCTCGTGTTCTCGAACTCCACGATCGAGCACGTCGGCGATCGGTCACGGAGGCGACAGTTCGCCGACGTCGTCCACGAACTGGCTGATCGTCATTGGATTCAGACTCCCAACCGGACGTTCCCGATCGAGCCGCACGTGCTGTTCCCCTGTCAGCAGTTCCTGCCCCGCTACGGCCGGGCACTCGTCGAGCGCTACTGGCCACTCGTCCACACCCGCTGGTCGACGATGGAGGAGGCGCTGACCGAGGTCGACAAGACCGAACTGATCGGCCGGAAGGAGATGACCGAGCTGTTTCCCGCGTCGGCCATCGAGGACGAGTCGGTCGCGTCGTTTCTCCCGGCCAAGTCGCTGATCGCCGTTAACCGCTGACGCCTAACGAGCCGACCCCGTCGACCCTCGCTGACCCCCGCCGATCCCCCCGCCGATCCCCCCGGTGC
>JAOUGG010000045.1 GCA_029857855.1 Acidimicrobiia bacterium
GCGACCTTCGACGCCGACGGCCAGGTGGAGACTCTGACCGAGGCGACGTCGGGCGGCAAGCCGAGCAAACGCCACGACGATCTCGACCATCGGTGGACGATCACGTCGCCCGGCGGTGTGCAGACGCTGTCGATCGTGGCCGACGTCAACGACGGCGGCGACCTCGACTCGGGTATCGCCCTCGAGTGGTCACAGGACGGCTCCAGCTGGGTCACGCTCGGCACCCTCGTCGGGTCCGTCGACGACTCGTACCTGCTCGGCTCGCCGACCGGCACGATCTGGGTGCGGGTGATCGACACTAATTCGACGCCGGGCGAATTCGGCTACGACTCGATCAGCGTCGACCTCCTGCGGGTCGACGGCGAGGAGCCCGGCGATCCGACGACGGCGGTGCTATCGGCGATGTCCGTCACCGAGGTCTCCGCCGGCCGGGGTGAAGCCTTCGGCCAGGTTGCCGTCACCGTCGAGAACGAGCTCGGCCAGCCGGTCGTCGGAGCCGAAGTAAGTCTCACCTTCGACGGTGCCTTCTCCGACGTGGCCACGGTGACGACCGACGGCTCGGGCCGGGCCACCTACACCACGGCCACCTCGGCTCGAAAGCCTGCGTTCGAGGCCTGCGTCACGAACGTCGTGGCCGGCGATCTGACCTACCGCGGGGAAGAAGTCTGCCGGACCGGCTAGGCGCCGCCTCCCCAGCGGGCCACATGATGGTTCGCCCGCCACAAGGTGCGGGTCTAAGCGATCTCCTCCTGCCGGTACTCCATGCCGGTCGGATAGGCCGACTCGGGTGCGGAATCCAGGTTCATGGTGATGTTGAACCTGTTACCCCAGTTGAAGATCGAGCAGGCAAACACCATCTCGGTGATCTCGTCGTCGGTGAAGTGCGGTTTCAACGACTCGAAGAACTCGTCGGTCACGGTGTGGGGATCGAGCGCAATGCGCTCGGCCAGCGAGATGGCCAGCGCCTCCCGCTCGTTCAGCTCGTCGCCCGGTTTGGGCTGGTGCTCGAACAGAGCGTGTTCCTTGGGTCCTACGGCACCGCTCACGGCGGTGGTACGAACCGTCTGTCAATAGGCGCAGTCGTTGATCTGTCCGGTTTTCAACCGCATCATCTCGTGGATGTGCGGCTCGACCGATCCCTCACCGAAAAACGACACGAAGACGGGCACGATGGCCTTCAACATCTGCGGGTTGCGGGCGATGACACCGAACATGGCGGCATCGCCCCACCAGCCGTCCCTGCCATCGGCCAGTATCTTGTTGACTTCGGCGTCGGAGCTCTGACCGGGCTGCACCGGCGTGATTCGTGTGGTCACAAGATTCCCCTTTCGAGCCGCTCTCGAGTTGAGCGCGACCGTGCCCACTGTGACCACGGTCCTTGTTGCGCTGTCAACCGAGCCACCGACATGTTCGATCGACGGGGCGGCGGTACCGGCGTGACGAACGTCATATTGAACGATCGTTCAAACTTCTGTACCTTGAACTTTGAACGAACGTTTAAACAAGGAGAGCATCCCCATGAATGTCAACGACAACATCGGCAACCTGCCGATCGCCTTCTATCTCGTCTATACCACGGTCACACTGGCCCTGGTGGTGTGGCTGGCCCGCACCCTCTTCAACACCGGCAACCAGTTCCTCGAGGACGTGTTCGACTCGAAGGAGCTCGGCTACGCCGTCAACCGCCTTCTGGTGATCGGCTTCTACCTGCTCAACATGGGTTACGCCTTCCTGCTGTACCAGATCGAGCCGAGCTACGGATCGGTGGCCGAAGCCTGGAACCAGCTGGTCAACCGGCTGGGCGTCCTCTTCCTCAGTCTGGGCGCCATTCACCTTGTCAACATGATGGTTCTCTGGAGGGTTCGCACCCACCGGGACCGACAGGGTCGGATACCGGTTGCACCATCAGCCTTCCAGCCGCCTCCCCCGGTCCCCGCGAAGGGTGCAGCCGATCTAGCGGCTCCCCCGAGCCTGGCCTAGCGCCTCGGCACCTCGATGACCACGATTCCCCCACCCCGACGGCTGACCGTCGTCACCGACGAGTTGTGCGAGCTCTGCCGCCGCTGTCGGGGCTGGCTCGCCGACCAGGCACTGCTGGTCGAGATCGAGTTCCTCGCCGTCGGGTCCGACGAGGCGATTCGGCGCTACGGCGCGCTGGGCGCTCGTCGCGACGTCCTGATCGTGGCCGACGAGCACGGTCGGATCTGGGCCGGACCCGACGCCTTCGTCATGTGCCTGTGGGCCACTGCGGCCCACCGGAACTGGGCCCATCTGGCCGCCCGACGCGGATGGCGCACGGTGGCCCGACTCGTGTTCGGCTCCGTCTCCTCGAACCGCCACCGCATCGCCGAGTTGATGGCGGGTCGATGCGAGGACGGGAGCTGCGACATCCACGGTCACCCGCAAGTCGTGTCGCCGGGAGGGCAACGGCCGTGAAGTGCGCCAGACTGGAGGTCATGCCCACCCGTCGTCGCCAATCGTCGGCCGACACCCGCCAGAGGATCATCGACGCCACGATAGAGACCCTCAACTCCGAGGGGATGACGGGGGCGACCGCCCGCTCGATCGCTCGCACCGGCGACTTCAATCAGGCCCTCATCTACTATCACTTCGACTCGCTCGAGGACCTGTTCTTCGAGGTCGTCAACGACGTGAACCAGCGTCGCCTCGACTACTTCGGTCCCCGCCTGGAGGAGGTCGAGACGCTGACTGAACTCATCGAGGTGGCGGTCGAGCTCCAGAGCGGCACGCCCAAGCCGAGCGACAGTGCGGCGGTCGCGCTGGTTGTGGCGGGTTGGTCGCCGGCCAGCCCGCTCGGCCCGAAGGTTCTGGCCAAGCTGCGGCCTTGGGACGATGCCATCGCCGCCGCCGTTCGCCGGATCACCGCCGGATCGGCGCTGGCCGACATGCTCCCGATCGAGGACATGGCGCACACCATTTCGGCCCTGTTCCTCGGTCTGCAACTCATGAGTCGACTCGATCCCGACGACCCGACGAACGCCCGCATCTACGAGGCTCTGACGGAGAGCGCCGAGGTCGCCACCCGCCTGCTGGCTGCTTTCCCCCGTCCGCCGACGCCACCGACCCCCCAAGATTTGTAGCAAAAGGCGAGGACGGACCTCGCCTTTTGCTACCAGACTTGGAGGGGGAGGCTCAGGCGTCGGCCGGACGGCGGAGGCGGTCCATGACCCTGGTCACCGTCGACAACTCACGCTCGGAGAGTCGATCGAAGTAGTGATGGTCGAGATCGTCGAGGTGGACCTCGGCGGCCGCCGTCAACCGGTTGAGACCCTCGGGAGTCAGGCGGGCCCACTGCACCCGGCGGTCGGCCTCACAGGCCTGCCGTTCGACGAGGCCGGCGTCGGACATCCGGTCGACCAGCCGGGTGACGGCGCCGCTGGTGACGCCGGTCTGCTCGGCCAGCTCGCTCATCATCAGGCTGTGATCGGGCGAGCGACCGAGGCGGAGGAGCACCTCGAACCAGGCACCTGAGAGATCGCAGTGCTCCCGCAACGACCGTTCGATCACCCGCATCGTCCGGGCATAGCCCTCGACCAACACGCCGAACCGGGTGAAGCGCTCGTCGTCGAGGATGGAGTCGGCCATGCACTTCATTATAGCAGCAAAGAACTTGACAACTAAAAGGTTGATACATCAACTAAATCCTGTTACGGTGTCGATTGTCCCCAAAAGCTTGACTGATCAACTATTGATCGATCATGAACCAGCCAATAAGGAATCCGATATGAGCAACCTCCCCGAAGCCGGCCTCTACGAAATCGACCCGACCCACTCCGCCGTCGACTTCGTGGTCCGCCACCTGGTCGCCGCCAAGGTGCGCGGCGGTTTCAAGTCGTTCAGCGGCTCCATCGTCATCGGCGACACCCCCGAGCAGTCCTCGGTCAACGTCGAAATCGACGTCGCGTCCATCACCACCGGGGTCGACGACCGAGACGCCCATCTCCGCTCGGCCGACTTCTTCGACGTCGAGAACCACCCCACGGCCACCTTCGCCTCGAC
Source organism: Acidimicrobiia bacterium (assembly GCA_029857855.1). GTDB lineage: Bacteria > Actinomycetota > Acidimicrobiia > Acidimicrobiales > SZUA-35 > JAHELU01. The sequence goes on from JAOUGG010000045.1 coordinate 4,021, forward strand.
CTCGGTCAGCCCGAGGGGTGGCAGCGACTACGCCGTGACCGGTGACCTCACGATCGCCGGTGTCACCCGCTCCGTCGACCTCGACCTCGAGTACGCCGGTGCCGTCGCCGACCCCTGGGGCAACAGCCGCGTCGTATTCAGCGCCACCACCGAGATCAACCGCGAGGACTTCGGTCTCACCTGGAACCAGGCCCTCGAAACCGGCGGTGTCATGGTCTCCAAGAACGCCAAGATCGAGATCGACGTCGAGGCCGTCCACAAGGTCGACGCCACTGTCTAGGCGGAACACTCCAACCCCTACGTCCCCTTATTCAGGTGCGGTGGGATTCGGGTCCAAGCCCGTGTCCCGCCGCACCCTTTTGTTGTAGGGTCGCCCGTATGAAGATCGAACAGCATCCCGTACACGCCATCTCCTGGGTCGATCTCGCGGCCCGCGACTTCGAGGCCCAGGTCGACTTCTACACCGACATGATGGGTTGGTCCACCTTCATGGCCCCCGGCACCGGCTACACGATGTTCCTGGTGGGCGATAAGCCGGTGGCCGGCATCGTGCCCATCAGAGCCGAGAGCGGGGCGATGCCATCGGTGTGGTCGACCTATGTCAACGTCGACGACGCCGACGCCACCTGCGCCCGGGCCAAAGAGATCGGCGGCAGCGTCTTCCAGGGACCCTTCGAGATCCCCAACGGCCGGATCGCCGTGATTGGCGACCCGGCCAGTGCCGCAATCTGCGTCTTCGAGGGCGGCGGCGGTCAGGGCTTCAAGCTCTACGACGAACCGGGCGCCCCGTGCTGGTTCGAGGTGATGAGCCACGATGCCAAGGCCTCCATCGCCTTCTACGAGGCGCTGTTCGGCTGGCGGTCCGAGCCGATGCCGGGACCGATCGACTACACGATCCTGAACCTGGGCGACACCCCGGTCGGCGGTTGTATGCAGATCGGCGATCCGATGCCGGCCGACATCCCCTCCCACTGGCAGGTGTCGTTCTCGATCGACGGCGAGATCTCCGACTTCATGGCCAAGGCGTCCGACAAGGGAGCCACGGTCATGATGGGCCCGATGGAGACCGACTACGGCCACGGGGCGGTGCTGATGGATCCGGCGGGAGCGTCGTTCGTCGCCTTCGACCGTTCGAAGGGAACGATGTAGCGTCCAGCCGGCGGTGGTCAGTCCCGTTGATCCATGGCGGCCTCGATATCCGCCAGCACGATCTTCTTCATGCCGAGCATGGCCACCATCGCCCTCTTCGCACGCCCAGGGTCGGGGTCGGCCAGCAGATCGTTCAGACCCGCGGGAATGATTTGCCACGACACCCCGAACCGGTCCCGCAACCAGCCACACATCACCTCCCGCCCACCGTCGACGGTCAACGCCGACCAGTAGCGATCGACCTCGTGCTGGTCGTCGCAGACCACGGCGAGTGAGATGGCGTCGTTGAACTCGGAATGCGGTCCGCCGTTGAACGCCGAGAGCCGCATGTCGCCGATCCGGAAGTCGATGATGTGAACGTCCTGATCCTGATTCGGTCCGCTGTCGTGGAACGTGACGTCGGAGTAGACCTCGCTGTCGTCGAAGATCGACGTGTAGAAGGCGACCGCCTCGGCCGCTTGATGATCGAACCAGAGATGGGCCGAGATCGAGGTCATCGCCAAAGTCTATTCGGCGGCGGTCAAAGACAGGGCCCGATCCAGGCGTTCGCCGCCGCCATTCCGAGGGCGGCGACCACCACGGCCAAGGCGACCAAGCGGATGCGCAGTCGGGCCGGAGCGGCGGCCGTCATGACCAGCACCGGCACGACCGATGCGACGACGAGGATCACCCAACCGGCTGACCCGCCACCACCGCCATCGGCCCGCGGGGCCACCGGTTCCGAGTCGCAGCCGATCACCGCTTCGTTGATCGCCCCGAGTATCGCCAAGGCCATCGCCCACGACCCGATCAGCGAGACGGCCCAGACGCCACCCGCCGCCGGCGGGGAGAGCGAGGATCGTTCGGCCATGGCCGGATGGCACCCGCCTACGACGAGCCGGTGAACAGTTGGCCCGAGGCGATGTGGGAAGCCGAGTGGGCGTCGGCGTCGCCCGACGCGATGTCGGCCTGGCGGTTGCGGACCTCGGCCCGGGCCACGACGTGATGGTGGACCTCGTCGGGCCCATCGGCCAGCCGAAGGGTGCGCTGGCTGTGCCACATGTCGGCGAGTGGGAACCACTGACTGATGCCTGCGGCGCCGTGGAACTGGATGGCCTCGTCGATGATGTCGCAGCACTTCTCCGGCACCATGGCCTTGACCGCCGACACCCAGACCCGGGCCTCGGCGTTGCCGAGCGTGTCCATGGCCTTCGCCGCTCGCAGCACCATGAGCCGCATGGCCTCGACCTCGATGCGACAGCGCGACACGACCTCCATGTTCTTGCCGAGATTGATCAGCTTCTTGCCGAAGCCCTCCCGGCTCAAACCGCGGTCGACCATCATGTCGATGGCCTTCTCGGCTGCGCCGATCGAGCGCATGCAGTGGTGGATGCGGCCCGGACCGAGGCGGAGCTGGGAGATCTCGAAGCCCCGTCCCTCACCCCAGAGGATGTTGTCCTTTGGAACCCGGGCGTCGGTGAACCGGATGTGCATGTGGCCGTGCGGGGCGTCGTCCTGCCCGAACACGTGCATCGGGCCGACGATCTCGACACCGGGGGCGTCGACGGGAACCAGGATCTGCGACTGCTGCTTGTAGGTGTCGGCGTCGGGGTTGGTCTTCACCATGGTGATCATGATCTTGCAGCGGGGATCGCCGGCACCGGAGATGTAGAACTTCTCGCCGTTGATGACCCACTCGTCGCCGTCGGGCACGGCCTGGGTCTCGATCTGTTTGGCATCCGAGCTCATGATGTGGGGCTCGGTCATCGCATATGCGGAACGGATCTTGCCCTCGAGAAGCGGCTCGAGCCACTGCTTCTTCTGTTCGGGGGTTCCGACACGCTCGAGCACCTCCATGTTGCCGGTGTCGGGAGCCGAGCAGTTGAGGCACTCGGAAGCGAGCCGGTTCTTGCCCAGTTCGTTGGCGATGTATGCGTAGTCGAGATTGCTGAGCCCCTGGCCGGTCTCGGCGTCGGGCAGGAAGAAGTTCCACAGGCCCTGCTCACGAGCCTTGTTCTTCGCCCCCTCCAGCAGTTCGAGTTGACCGGGTGCCCAACTCCACCGATCTTCCCGCCCCTCCCCCAACCGGTGGAACTCCTCGGTGATCGGGTCGACCTCGTCGCGGATGAAGGTTTTCACGGCCTCATAGAGCGGGCGGACCCCTTCCGACATCCGCAGATCGAAGTCGTCCATGCTGGCACTCTTGAGCGCTCCACCGGTCATCGTGTTCACGTCCTCTCGTTGGCGGGCCCACTCGGCAGGTTCGCACTCGGCGGCGAGCGATCGGTAGGGCCTTCGCTGCCCGATAGTACTTCCCGGCATGGCGTCGGGTACCAACTGGGAGCGGAATCGGCCGCCCGGTCGCCCCCCACCCCGAAATTCGCAGCGGAGACGACACGGGGTGTCACCTGAGGTCCGCAGAACGGAATGGGTCAGCGGGTCAGTGGGTGAGCGACCAGGAACGGGCCGCGTCCTGCTGCTCCGGCGTGCCGAGGGCGACGAGGATGTCGTTGTCTCTGAGCACGACGTCGCCGGTCACGTGATGCAGCCACTCCCCGCTCGCCCGCCGTACTGCCAACACGGTCACACCGGTCTCCTGGCCGAGGTGGCACTGCCGCAGCGTCTGGCCGACGAGGCCGTTGCCTTCCGGGATCTCGATCTCCCCGAGGCGAAGTTCCAGATCCTGATCGTGCATGGTCTCACCCAGGAACTCCGCCACGTTGGGATGGAGTAGGAACGACGCCATGCGGCTGCCACCGATCTCGTGGGGGTTCACAACCCGGTTGGCACCGGCGGAGCGGAGCTTGGGCCCGGCATCGGCGCCATTGGAACGGGCCACGATGAACAGATTCGGATTCAGCGCTCGGGCGGTCACGATGGCGTACATCGTGTCGGCGTCGGTGTCGAGAGCCACGACCAGATCCTTGGCCCGCTCGATACCGGCTTGCAGCATGGTCTCATCGCTGGTGACGTCACCGCTCAGGAAGTAGACGCCCCGGACCTCCTCGTCGAGTTCGATCGCCTCCCGACGATCGACGATGACGATGTGTCGATTTCGGCGAACCAGGCTGTGACCGATCGACTGGCCGACCTGGCCCCAACCGCAGATGATGGTGTGACCCTCCAGCGATTTCAGTGCGCGCACGGTTCTCGTCCTTTCCAGATGACCCCGGTAGTGCCCTTCCATGAGACCGTCCATGGTCACACCGATGGTGTACAGCGCCACGCCGACACCGATCAGAACCACGAACGAGGTGACCAGGCGGTAGGTGTTGTCGACCCGGCCGCCGACCTCGGTGAAACCGACGGTGGAGACGGTGATCAACGTTTGGTAGTAGGCATCGACCCAGCTGAGCCCGATGGCCCTGTAGGCCAACGTTCCGGCGGCCAGCACCGCTCCAAGGGCGGCGAGGCCCAAGCGGGTTCTTCGCCACGGGTCGATCACCTCTCAGAGGGTACTCGCCGCCGCGAACCCAGCGCGGCACTTCGCAGCGCCTGCCTACGCAGTTACACGTAGTGGGCGGCGAACTGGGCCCTTGCCGTCCAGTCGAACATGGAACTCAGGCTCTCGCCGTAGCTGATGCGGCGGATGGCTTCGCTGAGCAGGCCGTCGACCGAGACCGTCTCGACCGGTGGGGCCAGCGGAGCCGGTTGGGTTTCGATCGAGTCGGTGACAAACAGCTTCCTGATCTTGGATTCGGCCAGCAGATCCATGGCCGACGGTGTGAACACCCCGTGGGAGATGGCGGCGTAGACGTCGGTGGCGCCCATGTCGAGCAGCTCGGCCGCGGTGCCGCACAGCGTGCGGCACGAGATGGCGAAGTCGTCGACGATCACCGCCTTCTTCCCCTCGACGGTGCCGAGGATGCCGAGAATCTCGGCCGAGTCGTCGTGGGCCGCCCGCACCTTGTCGGCAATGGCGACGGGACAGCCGAGATAGGTGGCGTACTCCCGCGCCTCCTTGGCGAAGCCGGTGTCGGCGGCGACGATCACCAGGTCGTCGACCGAATCGTCCATCTCCTCCATCAGCCGGTCGGCCAGGATGGGCAAGGCCATCAGGTTGTCGACCGGTACCGAGAAGAAGCCCTGGATCTGGGGAGCGTGCAAATCGATCGTGACGACCCGGTCGACCCCGGCCGCCTCCATGGCATCGGCGCACACCCGGGCCCGGATCGACACCCGGGGCTCGTCCTTCTTGTCGCCCTTGGCATAGCTGAAGTAGGGAATCACCGCGGTGACCGACTTGGCGCTGGCCCGCTTCAGGGCGTCGATGTAGAACAGCAGCTCCATGAAGTTGTCGTTCGCCGGGTAGACGGTGGTCTGCACGATGAACGTGTCGCGGCCGCGGACGTTCTCGCCGATGCGCACGAAGGTGTTGCCCTCCGAGAACGTGATCGTCTCGTTGAGGCCGACGGGCAGGCCGAGGTTGGCGCAGATGCGCTCGGTGAGTTTCCGGCTACCTTGCCCGGCGAAGATCGAGGTGTTTTCCATTTGGCTCATAGGTTGGGATTACGCCGTGGGGTTGGGCCGCCGTGGCGGCTGGTGGTTGCCGCACCAACAAGTTGTGGCCAACTATAGATGGACCATGTGACAGCACTCCCAATCTGTGGCGCAATCATCTCGTCTTCTCCCGCCTCGTGGTCGTTCGCTGGTGGGAACGACCGGGATCGACCGCTTTCGCCCGCGAACGACCGGCGGTACCGTTGCCTGGTGATGAGCGACGACCGAGTCCCCCGCTGGCGGACCATGTCTGACGACGAGCGTCAGCAGCAATACTCGCCCAGCACGATGCTCGACGGTCCGCTCGATCCCTATCTCGACGCCTACGCCCGCCGCAGCGCCGAGGCATACGAGACCGCCGAACGGGTGGAGACGATCCGCTACGGACCGGGCCCGGCCAACACGGTCGACCTGGCGCTCCCCGCGGTGCCGTCCGATGAGCCAGTCCCTCTCCACGTCTACATCCACGGTGGCTATTGGCAGCTGCTGTCGAAACGCGATTCGTTCTTCCTCGCTCCCGACTGCCTGGCCCGCAAGATGGCCTTCGCCACCGTCGACTACACCCTGGCCCCGGCGGCCACGCTCGATGAGATCGTCGACGAGTGTGTGGCCGCGCTCGCCACCCTCGGTGCGGTGGCCCCCGACCACGGCATCGATCCCACCTCGATGGTGGTGTCCGGATCGTCGGCCGGCGGGCATCTCACGGCCATGGCGGCGCTCCGACTCCCTCCGGATCAACGACCGGCGGCGGTGATCGCTGTGTCGGGGATCTTCGAGCTCGAACCGCTGATCGGCACCTCGATCAACGACGCCGTCGGCCTCGACGTCGAACAGGCCCGGGCCAACAGTCCACTGCTGC
>JAOUGG010000653.1 GCA_029857855.1 Acidimicrobiia bacterium
TGGCATCGAAGCTCGTCGTCGCACCGATCGACGTGGACCACAGAACACCGCCGGTTCGTGCGTCGAGCCGTGAGACAACCCCGTCGGCTCGGTCGAGCCTCCAGACCGATCCGTTATCCACCGACACCGAGCTGAACGCGTCGATGTTCTGTGTCCACAACTCCGACGCTTCGGCGATGTCGTAGCCAGCCAGCCGATCGTACGACCCAAGGATGACGACCCCGCCTGCCTCCCCCAAAGGGACGCCAAGACCATCGGCCTCACGCGCCAATTCGGTTCCATCCGACCCCAACACGATCAGGTTCGCCTGCGGTCCGCTCGTGATCGTTTTCAACCCAACAGCGATAGCGCCGTCCAGGCCAGTGACTCGATCGTCGATCCCGTCGAACAGCTCGCTCTCAGCAACCAGTTCCCCCGATGCTGCGTCGACAACAGTCACACGGTGCCCGCCATCGACGTTTGGATCGTGGCCGACGATCGTCAAGAGATCGTCGTGGACGACAAGCGACTCGCACGGCAAGGCGGTTTCCCAGCGGTCTGCGCCAGTAGCGGCGTCAACTGCAGTCAACCCATCGGAGTCCTGACCGCGACAGACGTACACCACGCCTACATTGGCAGCTGCAATCCAACCCGTTGTGCGCCAAATCTCCTCACCGGCCAACAGGTCGATGGCGATCGCCGCCCCATTGCGATCGTTGCCAACCACCATCCCGTCACCAATGGCCAGCATCTCGCCAGGAATGGCGCCAGCGTCTTCGGTCAGCAACTCCCCCGATGACCCGTAAGCATCCAGGCCCGACTCGTCGGCAACAGCGACGGCGTCGCCTGAAGCAACAACATGGCCGACGAACAGGTTCCCGCCGTCAACCACGGTTCCTCGACAATCATCGACACCGCAACCCACGAGCTCCCGATCATCGAGCGGCCGATCAAGGTCGACCTGCAACAGCTCCACGACCCCCTCATCCGTGCAATCAGACGGAGCGCTCAGACGCCAAAGCCGAACGCTGATCTCCACCGAGTCCTCCGACTCGTTGACCTCCCACCCTTCGAAACGCGAGCACCCAGACGCCACACCCCCGAACAGCGTCGAAACGACGAGGTGCTGCCCGTCGAGGCTCACCCCTTCCAAGCTCCACTCGTTTTCGCCAACCGATCCCCCTCCATCGGCCGTCAGGATTGACGCTCCACAAGCAGCGAGGACCGCAGCGCCGGCGACCACTCCCGCCAGTATCCGTTGCTGCCTTCGTCCCATCACCGCTCCCGGGTCAATCTTGCCAGCACCGATACTGCTTGGACGTCGACCCAGGGCGAATAGTTCCCAACCCGATCTCGAAGCCGACGCTTGAGCTGCCTGAGAACGACACCCCTGCCGGGCAACGACCTCGAGTAATCTGGGGAGTGCTTCGTGGATGATCTCGTTGGCGGGGCCCAGGAACGGCACATCCTCCGGACAGACGTTTGTCGACGTTCGCCAAATCCGACGCTTCTGCAATATGAACCCCACGACCGCCACCCCGCCTGACCTGGCGAACCAGCGGCGCCGTGGGGACTCGTTCGTGTCTGAGGGGCGACACATACAAGCGAAACTCCTTCGGGCTGCGCCACCGGCGTTCCCGATCGCCTCCTACGAACAGTGCCCGCCGGTTGACCGCCTCGACTCGGCAAGGCCACACTGACGCAGTGGGAAACCTCAGGTCCGCCACTTTGCGGGGCGGCCGACTTCAGCGAACCTCGACTTGACCACTCGCCACGCGTAGCACCTCGTGCTACACTCGGTTTCATGAGCAGTGAGATCAGCCAACGAGAGCTCCGAAACGACAGCGGCCGCATCATGCGTGCCCTCACCGAAGGCGAGACCTTCACTATCACCCGCAACGGCGAGCCCATCGGCGAGCTAACCCCTCTACGCCGCCACCGCTACGTCAGGGCCGAAGCAGCCATTGAGCTCTTCCGAACCGCCGTCCCCGTCGACTACGACCAACTCCGTCAAGACCTAGACCAGATCGCCGAACAAGCAATCGCCCCTCGTGCCTAGCACCGATCGACCAGCACGCGGTCTGCTGGACACCTCAGTCATCGTTGACTTCGAACACATCCCTAGCAGCGCACTCCCCATGGAGGTCGCGATCAGCGCCATCACCCTCGCTGAACTCACCGCCGGGCCACACGCCACCAACGACCCGACAGAGCGGAGCCGCCGACAAGACCGGCTCCAACGCACCGAGGCCGTCTTCGATCCGCTCCCATTCGACGCAGACGCCGCACGCGCCTACGGAAGAATCTTCTCCGCTGTCATGAACGCCGGACGCAAACCTCGCGGCGCCCGAGCAGTCGATCTGCTCATCGCCGCCGCCGCCCTGGCAGAGGACATTCCGCTCTACACACGAAACCCGGATGACTTTCACGCACTCGACGACCTCATCACCGTGATCACAGTCTGACTCCTACGCCAAGGCCGGTTGATTCAAACGGAGATCGCTCGGCGAGCCTCAGCCCGAGTGTCGAACCGGTGACGAGACACCAGCTCCACTCTGGCTTGACGCACCCAGTTCCCGAGCGTGCCGTCGACGATCCCAAAGCGCCCTGGCGAGATCGGCGATCGAACGACCATCGTCGATCAACATCGAGAGTGCATCACGCTTGTGGAGAAGTGTCCCCCGCTCAGGTCGCTCTTCGGAATCTGACCACGGATCAAGCGCGTGTCGTCCGACCAGTCCAGCTCTTCCGGGGCCGTCCGACAAGTACCCTTCAGTCCGCCGGATGCCCTCACCAGCCGGCCCATAATGAGACCATTCGGCCCGGTTGCATACAGAATGCATACAGGTATGCAGCGACAATCAGCCGACCGGCGCTCTCACATACCCTCTGACATGCGAAAACTTGTCGGGCTGGGGAGATTCGAACTCCCGACCTCTTGACCCCCAGTACTCGAACCCGTGTCAATAGGCGTCAACTG
>JAOUGG010000654.1 GCA_029857855.1 Acidimicrobiia bacterium
CAGCCACTCCTTGAACACCTTCCCGGCAGGGGCGAACGACTCCCCCTCCCCAGCCTCGATGGCCGCGGCCACCCGGTCGGCGGGGAGCTTGACGACCAGCCCTTGCTTCTTGTGATGAGGCATGGCCAGGAACTCCTTGCCCACCCGAAGGCAGGGTGAACCCATGATCGTTCCCTCGACGACACGGTCGTCAGCAGCCTGGAAATCAGCGGCCAGCTCCCAGAAGAGATCCGCCGCGGCGTTCGCGTTCGACTCCATCCCGTCATTGTGCCACACCGCGCCGACGTCGACCGACGAAGTCGCCCGAGCCGCATTCCGGCGACGTGGTCGACTTGGACCGGCCGATTCAGTGGTCCACAATGGAAGTCTCATTCCACCCGGGGTGAATGCTTGGGAGGGCGATGCGGCGCCGCCAGACGAAACGGATAGTGGGTACCGCCATCGTGCTGGCCGCGATGGCCGGTTCCTGCGGCAACTCCGACGACGCGGCGGGCATCGCATCCGGCGAGGTCGAACAGCAGCTGGCCCAGTGCCCCAACCCGCTCGTCATCCAGACAGACTCTCTGCCCGAGCCGGAGCACGGCGCGGTGTACAACCTCATCGGCGAGGGCGGGCGATTCGATTCCGAGACCGGCCGTTTCTCCGGCCCTTCGGCCGCCGACCCGGCGCTGACCATCGAGATACGAGCCGGTGGTCCCTTCGTGGACAACCGGTCGCCGCTCGACGTCATGGCCGACGACAGCGACATCTTCCTGGGATTCGTCGACACCGACGAGGCCGTTGCGGGCTATGTCGACCACCCTTCGACCGCCGTCGTGGCGCCGCTCGACATCAACCCCGAGATCATCATGTGGGATCCCGACACCTACGACATCGAGTCGTGGAGTGACGTGAAGGGAACCGGAGCCGTGCTCAATCACGCGGCCGATGCCTCCTATCCCGAGTACCTTCTCGCCACCGGAATGGTCATCGCCGATCAACTCGACAGCGGCTACGACGGGTCGCCTGATCGTTTCATCGCGGCCGACGGTGACATCCTCCAACAGGGCTCCGCCACCCGCGATCCCTACCTTTACGAGAACAGTTTCACCGAGTGGGGCCACCCCGTCAGCTACCTGCTCCTCCACGACGCCGGCCTCGAGTTGTACAGGGGGGCGTTGACCATTCTCGACGAGCGCCTGGACCAGGCGGCCCGTTGGTGCCTTTCGGCTCTCGTCCCGATGATCCAGCGGTCGATCGTCGACTTCCAGCAGGACCCGACGGCCGCGAACAACGTGATACTCGATGCGGCCGACACCCTCGACGGGTCCTCGCCGCTGGGCGACGAGGGGGCGAGGGAGGCGGTGATTCAGATGGGGACGCTTGGCATCGTCGGCAACGGGGGCGACACCACGGTCGGCAACTTCGACCTCGATCGGGTCGACGAGGTCATCCTCCACCTGCACGACGAGATGCCGACGATGGCCGGCCCGGTCGGGCTGTCGGCCGACGAGTTGGTGACCAACGAATTCATCGACGACGACATCGGCCTGTAGGTCCCGACGGGGGCCACATGTCAGCGGCGGGTCGCAGCCCGCACGCTGAGGCGGGCGAACTCGGCCAGAAGGAAGCCGATTCGGTCGGCTGCCTCGAACATGATCATGTGGCCGCCGCCGTTGATGATCTGGAGCCTCGCCCGGGGAATGCCGTTGGCGATCTGGCGGCTGTAGCGAAGAGGGGTCAGCCAGTCGTTGGTACCGCCGATCACGAGTGTGTCGTGGCCGATGCGGTGGAGCTGGTCGGAGATCTCGTAGTCGACGAGGGCGGCCGTGGCTTCCCTTCTGACGTCGTGCGGGCAGCGGGCCGTGGACTCGATGAGGTAGTCGACCAGTTCGAGGTTGGGGTGGCGGCCGAACGCGACGAGGCCGGTGCCGAGCCGGAGCCGTTCGTCGAATCGGGTGAAACGGTCGAGGAGTTCCACGGAGAGGAATTGCAGCCCGTACCTGGTCTGCGGCTGCTGGAGTGTGGCGGTGCTGGCGACGACGGCCAGCTTTCGCACCCGCTCGGCCGCCAGCTCCGGGTGTTCGAGCATCAACGTCATCGACGCGATGCCACCCATCGAATGGCCGACCAGGATCACGTCGCTCAGGTCGAGTGCACTCAGGGCCTGGGCCAGGTCGCCCGCCAGGCGGCGTGGACCATACCCGTCACGGCCAGGCGAAGAATCGCCGTGGCCGCGCAACTCGATGGCGACGACCTCGAAACCGTCGGTGATGAGACGCCGGGCCACCGGACCCCAGTCGTCGCGGTTACCCGTGAGCCCGTGGACGAGCACCACCGTCGGACCCGAACCGGATCGGCGGATGGCGAGTCGGGCACCGTCGTCGGTTTTCACGGTGGCTGCCGTGCCGACCGGGAAGGTCAACGGCTCGCCGGCCAGCGGATTCAGGTTCTTCCGCCAACGCCAGATCATGGCCTTGGTTCCGCCGTAGCTCAACGCCGCCGCAGCGGCACCGGCCAGAACGAGCTTGCGGATCTTCACACCTTGGTTCGCGTCAGCACCCACATCCAACAATGGTAGTGGCGTCACGGTTGGCCGCTACAAACGGCCGTGGCGAATTGATGGCCGGGAATGTTACCCGGTCGTTCAGGACCTGGCTCGCAGCCCGTCCGAGCAAACTGCGTTCGCTGCCAGCGTGCTTGACTCGACCGGCCGACGGCCGACGGATAGCCGATGCCCGGTCCTTCCCCTTCGCTGTCCATCTGGCGCATGCTGCGTTCGCCGCTGGCCAGGGCGTGGGCGCTGTCTGGGTTCCTGCTCTCGGTGGCCGGGATCGTGTGGTGGGTCACAGTCTGGGGCCGTGAGCCACTGAGCTCAGAATTCACCATGCCATGGTGGGCCTTGGTCGTTGCCGTCTTGGCGGCCGAGTCGATGGTCATCCATCTGCACTTCCGGAGCGAGTCGGGGTCCTTCTCGC
>JAOUGG010000655.1 GCA_029857855.1 Acidimicrobiia bacterium
TCCTGAAGATTCGCGAGTGGGCCATACGGGCCGTAGGCGCGTGGTTCGGGCGAAGCGGCCCCGACGTGTTATCGAGCGGCTCTCTTGTGGGTTAAGACAGCACCTCGGCGACGAAGGGCTGGAGTTGACGTCGCCACTCCGGCGAGGACGTCCGAATTCCGATCGGTGCCTCCGTTGGCGTCGCCAGCCACTGCCTCAGTGCTCTCGCCCGAACTTTGATGGCCTCGTTGAGCAGTGCATCCTCGACGTCGACTGAGGCTGCTCTCTGGTAGGCGTCAAGGAACCACGATCGGAAGCGGTCGTAGCGATCAAGCTCGCCGGAGTGCCACGCATCGAAGAGAACCATGTAGAGGGTGTTGCCGATTTCGAACTCGATCGAGCCCTGACCGCACTCGTCGAAGTCGACGACCTTCAGCCCTGACGTGGTGGCGATCAGATTCGCAGCCGCATAGTCACCGTGGATCAGCTGGCCCTCGCCCGGAGCGCCTTGTGTCGTCGCGTCGAGCGCGGCGACCGGTGGGAGGCTGACGTTGGTCAGCGTGGCCAGTGAGCCGTGGAGTACGGCGAGTGTCTCGGCCATCGCCTCGACGTGCCTCGATCTCGGGTGCCCGGACGTGTGCCCTCGATGTACGGATAGCAGACAGCGTGCCACCGATCGACTCTTACCACTGGCTCGGTCGCCAACACGATGGGGCCCACGACGGACGGATTGATCTCGGCGAGCTGCCGAGTGACCTGGACACGTTCACGGAGCACGACATCCGCGTGGTCGGCCTCGATCAGCTTGACGATCAATCGGCCGGTTCGAGCCCTGGCCAGGAAGACCTTCGATTGAAAGCCGCCGTGCACCACCGCCTCGGGGGACATCCCGAGTTCGGTCCAGACGCTCGCTGGTGGATCAGCAAGTCCGGGTTGGTCAGGCTTGCTGTCCAGTTCGGCCATGTCCGAGCTTGCCCCGGTACGGGGTCGCCAGCAACGGCCACCACTCGATATCGCGATCGGAGCGAGCCTCACGACCCAAAGCACTGCCGGCGAAGTCGAGCGGGTCGACTACTCGAAAATGCTCAGTGCACCAAGTCTGGAACGTCGGCGTGATCGTCGAGGAGTGTTATCGAGCACGCAGAAGTGCCGTTGTGCGTGCCGGAATAGTCCCGGCGATCGAGCTCTTCAGCGAGTCCAAGAGGCAGGGCTGGTGTAGGTCGAAGTAGAGTGAGCGTTATGGAGTGGATAGCCGACTATCGCAAGGCTATTGGTGGGTCTGCCATCCTGTCGGGCCTAATTGTGGTGGTGATCCAGTTCGTCCAGGGAGAGGTCCTGATCGGATCCATCGTCTTGGTCGGTGTCGTCGTCGCGGCTGCGTTGCTGGTCTGGTGGACTCGACCGAGCGGCGGCGGTATGCATATCAACCATGCTGCGGCGCAGGCTGCTGCTGGCGATGGTGATGGTGATGTCATCGTGTACTGGCGGCCTGGTTGAATTCACTGTGATCGACTCAAGCGTGGCTTGGGTGGTGCTCGCAACGAGGTGTCGTGGGTAAACATCCTGCGAGACCCGGAGGCGGCTAAGTATGTCGTTGCCCGCCGTGGTGGCAACGAGGAGGTTCCGACCGTTGTCACTGGGGCGGGTGACTTGATCGAGCCCACTCCAGAGGCGATCAAGGCGCGACTCAGCGCCGAAAACTAGCCGCTGGCATCTTGCCATGACCCCGGGTATTGGCGAAGTGGCCCGGGTCGGCCACTCGGAACGCGGGCACGCACCGGGCGATCAGCGTTGCCAGGCTGCTCGTCGGCCTGGTCGTCACGGTCGGTGGCGGAGGCGGACGAGTAGCCGGTGTTCTCGCGCACGGCAGTGGTGCCGGTGAGTTGTGCGCCGCCGGTGCCGGCGACGGGAGTTATTGAGCGCAATCGCCGGGCTGATCCGGCTGGCGACGGCCTCGGCCCGACCCGGAGCTGGATTGCCGGTTGTGTGCGGGGCGCCGTCTCCTGGTCGGCGTCCTTTCCGAGCGCTCACAAAGTGATGCCGATCCTGAGCGAGCGATCCACTAGTCCTCTTGGTAGGGCACGTCGAAGCGTTGGAAGATCGTCGGCATGTCCAGGTCGAACTCGATCCCGATCCCCGGGAGGATGCGCTGAAAGAAGGTAGTGTGAGCATCAAGCCAGTACTCGCGAGTTCGGTCCCCCTCTCCCTCGTCGTACGCGAACTGTTCATCAACGGACCACAGCGGCCCCACGCGTACGTCGGTGAGCTGGAGTACGGCCCGAGGGCGCATGGTGCCGTCGAGAGCAATCTCGAAGTCGCCCACTTGGGGGAGCGCTTCGCCTTCGGCCTCGTACTCGGCAACGGAGCCAGCGGTCGCACGCTTCACTCCCGCCAGCACCAGGGCAAGGAGATCGTTCGCTAGCTCGACCGAGTCACCGAACGGCCAAGCCCCAGGCTGAGGCGTCTTTGGTGACCGGTCGGTGGCGGCCAGGAAGCGCTGCCAGAAATCCTCGATGGCGCCCGGGTCTGATTCGCCGACGGGAGTCTGGGCGTTCACCTACTCGAATCTAGTCTTGCGCGGCGCCCGCAACCCGGCCGAACTGCAACAGGTCGCGTACTCGATAGTGTCGTGCGCCAACGAAGAAACTCGCTGGCCTATAACAGCGCAAGATCGGCATCTCCCGCGCTCGGCCCAGCGCTCGAGGATGCTCCGCTGCTTCAGTAGACGATGTCGAGTGCGTAGCGCAGGGCCTGGTCCAGGAGTGCTCGGCTGGTCTCATCAAGGTGGCCGACTGGTTCATCGTCGAGGTCGTCGAGTGGGATCGTGATCACGTTGTCGCAGCTGATGACACACCGCTCGGGGAGCCCGTGTTCGGGGCCGAGCTCGACTTCTGACCGGATGCCGCGAACGGTGCGTGTGATCGGAGCACAGGTGACGGCGTTGAGGACCCCGATCGCGGCGTCGCGGGTCAGCACG
>JAOUGG010000656.1 GCA_029857855.1 Acidimicrobiia bacterium
AGGGCGATACCGGCGAGGATCATCGACGAATCCTCGAGCGGATTCAGACCGAGGGCGTTCTCGCTACGGGCGGCGGCGATGGCGTTGAGGGAGGTCGAACCGGTGGCCCCGTAGATCAGCGCGATGCCGTAGAGGAACAGTGCGGAGGCCAACGCACCGAGGATGAAGTACTTGAACGCCGCCTCCTGGGAGTCGGTGCGGCGAAGATGCAGGGCGGCCAGCACGTACACGGCGATCGACAGGATTTCGAGACCCAGGAAGGTCAGGATCAGGTCTTGGGCCGCGGCCATCAACATGCCGCCCGAGGCCGACATGAGCATGAGCACGTACCACTCGGGCCCGTCGAAGTGCTCCCGGCGCAGGTAGCCGTCGAACAGTGCGGCCACCAGGAACACGGCAACGCAGATCGTGCCCCACACCCACAGGGTGAACCGGTCGATCGCCAGCGCATCACCGACGATGAGCTGTGGACCATCGAAATCGGTCCAGATTCCCCGGAGGAACCAGCCGGCGACGGCTGCGGTCAGGATCGTGAAGGCGGCTGGGAACCCGCGGCCGCGGAGCGGCGGGGCCACCGATGTGATGGTGATGAGCAGGATGCCGCCGACGGCCAACACCAGGAGGGGCGACAGCAGCGACCAGGCGATCTCGGGCACCGCCACGACGTCCTGAGCGATCAATCCGATCATTCGCCTTCCTCCTCGGCGCCGGCGCCGCCGTTACCTTCAGCGCCCTCTTCGCCGGCTTCCTCGGCCGCTTCGGCCTCGGCCACCAGACCTTCTGCTCCGGCCCTCGTCACCTGCTCCGGTTCGGCTTCGGCGAAGCCGTCGACGTTCGATTCGACGTGGGCGATCAGCAGATCGACCGACGGTTCGATGCGGTCCAGTACCGGTTTGGGGTAGACACCCAGGAACACGATGAGCCCGAGCAGCGGCATGATGCCGAGCAGCTCACCCACCGACAGGTCACGCATCGTGGCGTTGTCGCCTTCGGCCGGTCCGTGGAAGCTCCGCTGGTAGGCCCACAGCAGATAGAGCGCGGCCAGGATCACACCGGAAACGGCAACCACCGTCCACCACCGGGCCGCCGAGAAGGCACCGAGGAGGATCAGGAACTCGCCGACGAAGCCGTTTAGCCCGGGTAGGCCGATACTCGAGAGCATCACGAGGGTGAACACGCCGGCCATGACCGGAGCCGCCTTTTGCAGGCCGCCGAGGGCCGAGATCTGGCGGGTGTGGCGCCGATCGTAGATCCAGCCGACCAGGATGAAGAGGGCGCCGGTGGAGATGCCGTGGTTGACCATCTGGATGACCGAGCCCGACAGACCCTGGTTGTTGAGGGCGAAGATGCCGAGCACGATGAAACCCATGTGGGCCACCGACGAGTAGGCCACCAGCCGTTTCAGGTCCGACTGCATGGTGGCCACCGCGGCACCGTAGACGATGCCGACCACCCCGAGCCCGATGAAGATCGGGGCCAGGTCGCTGACGACTTGGGGGAACAGGTAGACGCCGAAGCGGAGCATCCCGTAGGTGCCGAGCTTCAACATGACGCCGGCCAGGATGACCGAGCCCGCGGTCGGAGCCTCGGTGTGGGCGTCGGGCAGCCAGGTGTGCACCGGAAACAGCGGCACCTTGACCGCGAACGCCAGCGCGAACGAAAGGAAGATCAGCGTCGAGGCCAGAGAACTCAGGTTGTGTTGGGCCAGCACCGTGATGTCGAAGGTCACTCCGTCGGCCGGGGCGGCCAGGATGGCGAGCGACGCGATGCCGACCAGCATCAGCGCGGAGGCGGCCATCGTATAGAGGAAGAACTTCATGGCCGAATTGATGCGGTCGTCGTGACCCCAGCCGCCGATGAGGAAGTACATCGGCACCAGCACGACCTCGAAGAACATGAAGAACAGCAGCAGGTCGAGGGCCATGAACGCCCCCATCGACCCGGCCATCAGCAGCATCATCCACAGGTAGTAGGGCTTCGGATCGTGGTGGGGGTCGGTGGTGAGGATGGCGACCGGGAACAGGATGCCGGTGAGCACGACGAGGAAGAGTGAGATCCCATCGACCCCGAGGAACAGGCTGAGGCCGAGGCCACCCCAGTCGTAGCGCGACACGAACTGGAAGCCTGCCTCACCGACGGTGAAGTTCCACAGCAGATAGATCGAGACGGCGCCGGTGATGAGCGATCCGACGAGCGCCGTCAGTTTCACGTAGTCGGCCCGGCTCGGCGGCAGGAACAAAAGGACCAGCACCGTCAGCAACGGTACGGCGACCAGCATCGGCAGGACCGGGAATTCGACGGCGGCTTCGGCCGCCTCGGCGGCGAGTAGTGCGACACCCATCAGACGAACAGCCTCCCCAGGAACCAGACCATCACCAGAACCGAACCCAAGCCGATCCCGAGGGCGTAACTTCGCACGAAGCCCGGTTGCAGCGCCCGCATACCCTGGCCCAGCGCCACGGTGCCCCGGGCGACACCCCGAACCGCTCCGTCGATGACATTCCGGTCGAACGCGGCCAGCCCGTTGAACAGGGCCCGACCCGGTCCGCCGAAGAAGTCGGCGTAGGTCTCGTCGAGATACCAGGCCCGGGCGGCGCCCTCGGGTTCGATGCGGGCCGGGTCGACGGCACCGGCCATGTAGACCCGGAAGGAGGCCAGGATGGCCGTCAGGCCGCCCAGAACGGCCACCACGGCCAGGACCCACTTGGTGGAGGCCGCGGCGGTCACGTGCACCTCATGGCCGAACAACGACGGCTCGAGCCAGTGCTCGAGGAAGTGCAGGTCGGAGGCGAACGGGAGGTTCAGACCACCACCGGCGGCCGCCAGCAGCGCCAGCACCATCAACGGCAACGTCATCGTCCACGGCGACTCGTGTGGGTGATACTCCTGGCGATGGCGGTACGACTCGGGCAGGTGTTCGATCAGCTCGTCGTCGAGAACCGGGGCCTCGGTA